>JBGPAT010000447.1:0-2505 GCA_041480885.1 Anaerolineae bacterium | reverse complement strand
CACCAGACCGCCCCAGAAGCAGAACTTCTGCACGCGAGCATACCAGCGCATACCGATGGCGATATAGATGAAAACGATCAGGCACACCGACAGCATTGCGACCAGCAATCCCTGGCTGGTGGTGAACCACAGGGCGGCATCCTTGAGGCCGGCGATCGCGAGCAGTGGCGTATAGACCTCGTAGGCCAGCATCTGGCCGTAGAGAGGGGTCCAGAGCCAGAGGATGAACCACCAGCCCGTGACCGACAGCACAAAGCCAAGGCCGCGGTTCAGGATGCGGCTCTGCCAGACGTAGTCGCCGCCGGCACGGGGCATAGCGGAGATCAGGCTGGCATAGACGATCACCTCGAAGATGGTGAAGACGGCCCCCACGACGACGCCGGTAGCCAGACTGCCGCCGAGGTAATAGCAGTACGAGAATATGAACAGACCCAGAGTAATCAGGTTGATCGAGAACGTCGCGTAGATGAAGGCGTCGAAGACCGACCACGCTCGCACCAACCCGCTCGCCTTGCGAACAAACAGGGTTGCAGTACTCATCCGTGTCTCCTTCGTATGACTTTGGCACGTCCGCCGAGTGCGCGGCCGTAAACCAATGCGGTACTTTTCAATCCAAGCGTCGCCGATGACCAGGTTGTGGGTTGCTCGATATGCCGCCTCCTATCCCGGGTTGCGCCTCCACTGGACCCTCTCAGCCCGTCGTGAGAACGTAATTGCCCACTTTCTTGGGCTTTAGTTCAATCACGGCTCCGTGCAACATGCCCTGTTCATACATACTTCCCGGATTGATGCACAGGGTGTTACGGTATTTGCGCGTGCCCTTGCCTTCATGGATGTGGCCATGCAGCGTCAGCAGCGGCTGGTATTTGTCGATCAACTCCATTACCGCATGGCTGCCCACCGGCACGAGCGAGCGACCGGCATAAGCGGGCCGCATGTCATGGGTCAACTCCGGAGCCTCATCCAAGCCGCTGCCGTAGGGCGGGTTGTGCAGATTGAAGACCGAGTTCCTGACATCCTTCAGCCGGTCGATCATCACCTGGATGCGCTGCCGCAATGCATCCTCCGATTCCTCGCGCGGAGTGTGCCAGGGAGTCGGGGTGGACCAGCCGGCATTGATCATCTCGTGGTGCTCATCGAGCTGAATGATCTTGCCCTCAGTCAACTCCACATGCTTGGATTGCCTGATCACATCATCGATCTCAAACATGTCGTCGTTGCCCGGACAGACAAAACAGCGAAGAGGCGTTCCCTCCAGCCGGGCATCAGCATATTCCATCCAGCGCTGCATAGTCTTCATGGCCTCGGCGAGGAAGATCTCGTCCGAGCGGCCGCCAGTGGAGGAAATGTGTTGCACTTCGTCCGGCTCGGTGATATACGGGTAGTAGCCGCGATTCTGGATCGTGGTCACCATCTTTTGAACATCTTCCGGGGACTCAAGGATGGTCTCTTGATCCAGCAGCGTAACCTTGTATTTGCCTGCCCCCTGGGCAATGATCGGGATGATCGCCTTGCCCGTCATATCACCACCAAGGATGAGCACATCCGTCTCGTAGAACTTGCTGGCATTGATAAACTTCTTCCAACAGATCTCAGAGCCGTGCACGTCGGTAGCGAAGAAAATCTTCATGGATAATCCCTTTCGAGTTCGCGTACGGCACGACCAGCGAGGGAATGCACAGCCTGGGGAGGACACCTGCGAGACTCGAGACCCATCAAGTTACCAACCCTCCGGCATCCGCAAATCACCGGCGACCAATCCCGCGAACTCGGCGCGAATGCTTGTTTCCACGTCGGCAGGGAAAACGGCCGGACTGGCGTGACCAAGGATCTCGCGCACACGCGCCATCGCCCGCGCTTGGGTGTCGAGTCCGCCCTTGCTCTCCCATTGCGAACGCGCATTGCGATCTGCGAGAGTAGGCAGTAGGGCCGCCGTTTTCATGCGTTTCACGGTGTGGGGGTTCACCATATAGGATCCACCCGGACCCACCTGTGCGATCACATCCAGAGCCAGCTCAGCATCGTTCAGCTCGAAGCCGCGCGCCAGGCGTTTCAGCATTTGCGCGATCTCATCGTCGATGACCGCCTTGGCGAAATCGAACACCTTCAACGCATCCAGCAATCCGCCCATGTTCAGCATATCGGCTCCTGCCAGCACGCCGGCCACGGTGGACATGCCCGTCTCGAATCCGGATTGGGCGTCGTTAAGCTTGGCATTGGTCAAACCGATGTAGCCGCCGCAGGGGACGTTGTAGTAGTGAGCCAATTGTGCAAAGGCCATGTGCAGCATCCCGCACTCTATGGCCCCGGAGGCGTAGGCACCCGTGCGCATATCTGCCACTGTGGGCAATGTAGCGTAGATGAGGGGCGTGCCCGGCTGGGTCATCTGCATGAGGACCGCAGCGGCAAGGAACTCCGCATTCCCCTGAGCAAGCGTGCCCGCCATTGACATGGGGGATGTTAGACCGGCATTGGGAACGATGCTCGGATACACCGGCCACTTTT
>JBGPAT010000446.1:0-2517 GCA_041480885.1 Anaerolineae bacterium | reverse complement strand
GTAGGGCGGTCCAGTCTCTCCGCGAAAGAACATTCAAGCGAGGCGCCGTCCGATACGCGACGAACGCAAACACCGGAACCAACAAAGCCGAAAAGCCGAGCCGCGCCCGACTGAAGACCGGCAGCTGCAGTACGAGCAGGTAGAAAAGAAACGCGGGCCAGCACGCCCACGCGACCGAAAGCAGCACTCGAGGCCAAGCCGCTCGCCCCCGGGAAACGATTGCCACGCTGGAATTCTAGCAGGTATTCTATTCTCTAGATGTGGAGCAAAATGCCTTGGCAACATGCACTTGCAGCATGGCTGTGCCCATTTGACACCCCTATGAATGCCTGGCGGAATGAGGCTTGGACTGTGGATTTTCCACGCCACTCGGGCCTCGGCGTGCCGCTGACGTGCGGAAATCTTGGCCGCGGGCGGAACTTGAGGGACGTCAACTTCCGCGATATCCTGATCCATTGGCAATCCGCGTTAAGGCTCAGAACACATCAGGACAAGGTATGACGGACGGTATAATTCCGCACGACGAACGGTGGCTACCACGCTCGTTGAGCCATCGCTCCGCGAGTTCCCCGTAAGACCTATTGGCAGAAGAGGCTCCAGCGTGAACAAGAAGGTCCTATACGTGCTCGGGATCATCGTGCTGAGTTCAGGCCTCTTGGGCTCGCTCATGCTGACGCGCGGCCAAACGTGGGGCGATGACTTTGCGGCATACATTCTGCAGGCACAAAGCATTGTGACCGGGCGGATGAATCAATTCATTCAATGGAATACCTTCACCATAGAACAATCCTCGTACCGGTTCGGCCCGGTGACGTTTCCGTGGGGTTTTCCCGTGTTGCTGGCGGCCGCCTATTCGATTGTCGGGATGAAGATTCTGGCATTCAAGCTGGTGCTTACCGTTTGTTACATGGCATTTCTGGTAGTGTTCTTTCTCCTTGCGCGCACTCGTTTGACTGATGCCGAATCCTTGTTATTGACGGCCGTCCTGGCTTTCAACGTGAATATGCTGCAGGCACAGAATGGGATCGTTTCGGACATCCCGTTTCTCTTGTGGTCAACCCTCGGGCTGCTGCTGATGGAGAGCTACAGGAGCAGGGATCCAGAATCGCGGGCAGGGAAAGCCTATGGCATAGCGATCGGCCTGGTGATCTTCATGGCCGCATTCACACGGCCAAACGGTTTTCTTCTCTTGGTGCCGCTCGCGGCGACCCAGTGGGTGCATGTTCGCCAGAGCATTCGGGAGCAACGAAGCCTGGTTCAAGCGGTCTCTCATGCGGCGATGCCCTATGCAGCTTGTGGCCTTGGCTATGCATTGCAAGCCGCGATTCTCCCAAGCTCGGCAATCGGACTAAGAGACCAATGGGTGACACTCTCCGCGCAGACTGTCTGGCACAATCTGGGCTACTATTTTTGGCTTCCAGAGGAGTTTACTCAGAATGCCTTCATGGGGGGAAAGATCTTGTACTTGGCGCTCTTGATTGTCTTCATTGTCAACGTGGCGAGACGTGACCATCAAGATGTGCCCATGCTCCTGTATGGACTGGCAACGATCGTCCTATATGTCGTCTTTCCGCTGGTTCAGGGGGCGCGCTACATCTATCCGGTCCTGCCAATATTCCTGTTGTTGGCTTTTCAGGGGATGAAGGCAACTGCTGCGTGGCTGAAGCAGGGTTATCAACGCGGCGCCATGATTGTTGTCTATGGCTTTTGGGCCGGATTGGCAGTCACATCCTTGGCTGCCTCGCTCGCAGATGCCCGGGACAACATTTCTGCCGGGCGGAATACTTCAGGTGGTTGGCAGTCCGGACCATTTACCCCGGCAAGTACTTCCATGTTTGACTTCATTCGCCAAGCGACACCCCCTGACAGCATCATCATCTTCTTCAAACCGCGTGCCATGCGTTTGCTCGCCGATCGCTCTTCATTCTTCACGTCGGATTGTGGACATCTGCCAAAGGGAGACTACGTAGTTCTGGTGGATGACAACGATCGTGGCGACCAGGTCTCACCGGAAGAAATCGCCCACTGTAATCCCCCCGTGAGACTGCAGCTAGCCTACCGTCAGCAGAGTTTCATTGTCTACCAGATTCTCCACGGTCCCTGACCGGACGGTCACAAGCACCACCGGTTGCCGGCGGGATGTGTTGCAGTGGGGAAACGCTTCCTTGCCAGGGGCCACTCGCCGCTCCCTAACGCTTCTCAGGCATTGAGCCGCCTGAGCAGATCCTCCAATGGCAGGCTGGCCAGCGAAGGCAGCTTCAGGTCGGCATCCTCCAATGACAGCTGCGCTGTGGCGGGATTTGGCACCGCGATGACGCGGATGCCTGCGTCGCGGGCGGCCTTGACGCCGTTGGGCGAGTCTTCGAAGACCAGCGCCTCACTGGCGCTGAGGTGCAAATCGGCCAGCGCTTTGAGAAACAGATCCGGATGGGGTTTGGTGCGTCCCGCTGCGACGTCGTCGCCGCAGATGATCCTCTCGAAACAGTCAAGCAGGCCGAGCCTCCCAAGATGCGACTC
>JBGPAT010000445.1:0-2524 GCA_041480885.1 Anaerolineae bacterium | reverse complement strand
GTCTATTTGGGCGGACAGGTCCCTGCTCTTTGTCTTCCCGGCATCGCGCAATACCACTTGAAGACACCGCCTGGAGAGCGCGGCGCTGGATTTCGCGCTAAAAGGCAGGACAAGTGCCGACTCGTCGTAGTCCTCGCGAATAGGCTGGGGGACATCACTTGGCGCACGCGACCGGCCACTTGACAAGGGCCATACTACTTGCTCAGAAACCTGCGTCATTCCGCCAACTGCCAAGCTTTCCAATTTCTCTATTGTTGCGGTTAGCCTACCGCAGGCCGGGCATTGGGCAAAGGTGGTCCCGAGAATCTCCGCGGCCGCATTAACGTGCACGCGGCTGGGCCCCGAGTCGGGGGTCTCGAATCTTACTGTGGTTTGACAATGGAGACACTTTTGACGAGCGTCCGGCGCGAATTTTGGCATCTTGTGACTCCCGGAGGACTCCTTTCTGAATTCTGCTACGGCGTTTGCCTGCAGCCGGCTGGCATCAATGTCGGTTCACCATGCCACTTTGGTTGGTGGATAGGGCATCATCATGGCATGTCGGGTGCGCAATCAAAAGCTGGGCACAAACACATTGCGGACGACCGTCGTCGGTCTGCGCTGCTGGACAACACAGATTGGGACCGCCCAACTCCGACCCGTCCGTTCAGTTTAGCTTCTTGCACGTGCGTTCTAAGCGGCTTTCTTGCCGAACAGGAAGTACGCGAACGCCAACCCAAACACCAGGTACAACAGAACCGGCAGCCCACCCAGGATGTTCCAGACCCCAGACAGCGTCGCCAGCAGGGTGACCACGAAACCGATCGCATTGCTCACGACAACGGCGGTCACAATGCCTCGGACCGCCGCCTCGGACATCGGCGAATTTCTGCCGAGCCAGAGCACGATGCTGCCAAAGATGAACGCCGCTCCGAAGAGCTGGGCCATCAGGGCTCCGCTCGGACTCAGGTCCATGCCGAAGACCGATCCGACTGTGGTCGGCATCAGCACGAAGCCAATGCCGAAAATTACTTCGACGACCGCCTTGGCGGCCATCCAGAAACTCAGCTTCATGACATTCTCTCCTTTCCGTCTCCTCTTGGGCGGTCCCAATCATGGCGTAAACCGCTCCTAGTCGGGCGGTTTATGCCTTTACGAACACGCCAGCCACGTGTCTTTCTGCCTAATCGAATTCAACATCCGTTCCGCCCTACGCCTCCACGTTCCTCCAAAAACCGTGCAACTGCCAACCACCGGCAGGAGCTCCTGCCCCACCCGCAGGCTCCGGCGTTGGCTTTCGCAGCCGGTCCGCAGACTCCTCCCCACTATCAGTATAGGCATAATGAGCCTCCATTTCAATAGCTGGAGGCTCCTTTCTCAGATGCGGCTGCCCCTTTCCGCAAGGTCCGCTTCTTGCGGCGCCCGGGCATAGCCCCCGCAAGGCCATTCCACCCTCATTGTTCCCCGTCGCCTTGCTTTCTGCACCTCCCCCGGGTCGTGCCTCAGCTATTCTCCCCCGTTGTTTCTGGTTGCATCAATTTTCATTGCGCGTCACGCGGCAGCTTCACGCCGCCGTGGAAGTGGCCTGCCCTGCTTGCCGTGCTTGCCCTGAGTTCTATCGGGGTGTTCTATCGGCGTGCTTTATCGGGGTGTTCTGTCGGGGTGCTCTATCGGCGTGTTTTATCGGGGTGCTCTTCACGGTGTTCTACCGGTGTCGGTGATCGCCCGACCATCGCCAATCTACAACCTGCAATCTCGAGGCGAGCGAGCCTCAAGCGAGCATCGCCCGCGCCGGAAAAGTAGCAGCCGACGCGGCGACTGGCCGGGACGACCCTCACCCTCCCTGCTGAAAGCGCAGGGACTGACGGTGCCCGTACTCATTTTCAGAGATTTGCAAGTGGAGAGGGAAGCAAGAAGAACATCGAGGGCGGTACCGCGGCGGCGCGGCTGCAGAGAAGCAGCATGCAGCGCGTGAAGGGACCGTGCCGGGAGGCTGTTAGACAACCTAAACGGGCGCGCCGATCCCCACAATGGAGGGTACTTACAAAACTGTGAAGTGTTTCTCCCGTACGGCGGTTCGTGACGGACGGTGCTTACAAGCTTGTGGATTGATTTCGCCCCGTATAACGGTAGACTGAAAGCAGGGAAAATTGGGCGCTCTTCATCTAGAGGGCGTGTTTGAAAAAGGCGGCGACGTGGCGAAGAAAAAAATCATCCAGTTGGGGCTTTCCGTTGCGGGTATGCCGTCCATGGAGCTGTCCTACCTACGGCCCGGCGTTGCATCGCAGCATGCAGCCCTGCCGGTCGAGGCGGTTAGCTCCATTCAAGAGTGGGGAGGATGCGAATGAAAACCTTATTGCGTTCATCCACAACGGTGCGGGTGCTCAGGCTGATCGTTTTGCCCGCCGTGCTGTTTGCCATGGGCGCGAGCCCGCAGGGGGCCCGCGCTGCAGACCTATGTTACGTGAACGGCGCCGCCACTGGCGGCAATAACGGGACATCGTGGACTAACGCCTACACCCACCTCCAATCCGCATTGGCCGAT
>JBGPAT010000444.1:0-2545 GCA_041480885.1 Anaerolineae bacterium | reverse complement strand
CTGCCTGAGAAGATTGAATCGTTAACGCGCCAATCGCTTGGCCCCGGCTGATGAGCGGCAGGGCCATCTCGGAGCGGGTTTCCGGCAGCAGGCGGTTTGCAAAGCGCACCGCTTCCTTGCCCACGTCCAGCGCGATGCGGGCCTCACCATGAGTGATACACCAGCCGATCATCGAGGCGCCGCCGACTTCTAGTTTGTGGCCGGCCGCGAGCATCTGTTGCCCGGCCTCGTGGGCGCTGCCGGCGCCCATGCCAGCGCGGAGCACGGCGTATTGCCCCGCCTTGTCTTTCAGAAAGAGGCCGACGTAGTAGAGATCGAAACGGTCGCGGATCAATTCCACCACCTGGGGCAATAGTTCGTCCAGAGTCAGGATGGACGAGGCGGCGCGGGAGACCTCTGCAGAGGTTTGGAGCTGGACTGCTCGGCGGGCCAAAGTGGCCAGCAGACGTTCCCGTTCAGCCTCGGCCCGCTTGCGCTCGGTAATATCGTTGGAAATGCCGAATGTTCCTACGATGTTTCCTGCCTCGTCACGCAACGGCATCTTGGTGGTCAATGTCCACTGTCCTATGCCACTTGGTTCCTCCAGATTTAGGATCGGCTGGCCAGTGCGGATGATCTCTTGCTCCTGCTCGAATTTGACCCGCGCCTGCTCCTCCGAGAAGAAATCAAAATCGGTTTTGCCGACTTCTTGTTCGGGATTATCCAGCCCCAGGTGAGCCGCGTGTGCCCGGTTGGCCCGGGTGATATGGCTATTGAGGTCTTTGAAGTAAATATAGTCAGGCACGTTCTCCATAAAGGTGTTGAGGATGTACTGCTGCCGAGCCAATGTCGAGGTGCGCTCTTGCACGCGCTGCTCAAGTTCTTCGTTTAGTCTGCGTAGTTCTCTTTCGGCCTGTTTGCGGACTTCAACTTCTCGTCCCAGGAATTCGATTTTTTCGCTGATCGAATCCCGCATATCCTCAAAATCCCCTGCCAGAATATCCAGCAGTTCCTCCTGTCCCAAAATCCTGGCTCCCGTATCAATCAGGCCTGATTCCCCTGCTTCAATTCCCTCAAGCCGAGAGAGGATGTCTTGCAACTTGGCAGCGGTATTCTTGTGAATCCGGGGATGGGCATCGAGGAAATCAGCCAGCACAGGCGCGCGCCAGGCGCCATCCGCCTTGGCCGGCATCTCCGAGGCATGGCGAGTTGCATGCAGCAGAATCATAGACACATACCCCATCATGTAAGGGTCCTGCCCCACCGTCGCGCGAATCTTTTCCGTTTCGACCAGCCTGATGATGATCTCGTCAAAATCAAAAGCAAGAACCTGAACCTTCCCTTGCTGTCCCAGTTCCTCCACCGCCTCTGCCGCTCCGACGCCCGGTATAGAGTATGTCGTAAACAACCCGCGGATTTCCGGGTGGGCCTGGATCATGCGGATATAACTCTGCCGATATTCGGTAAAATCCTGGCGCCCCAACTCATCCACATCAATATTCCCGCTATCGTAGGCCACATAGATGTTTGTCTGCGGGGCGTATTGGCTCAAGGCATCCTTGAATCCCTGCAACCGCTCGATGAGATGGTCCGCATGCTCAATCGTGGAAACGGCCACATCCCCCTGCCCGCCAAGCCATTCCGCCATCGTTTTCCCGGCCAAGTACCCCGCTTTGTAGTTATCCGTTGCTACTAAGGTCAGACGTTCGCTCGCTGGGGAATCAGCATCAAAATTAATCACTGGTATGCCGGCCAGAGTCGCCGCATTGATGGACTCGTCCAGGGCCGTTTTATCGGCGGCGGTCACCATGATTCCATCCACCTGACGGGCAGTCAGTTCTTGAATCGCTTTGATCTCTGGAATCGGGTCCCAGGCATTCGGGCCATGCCATTCGATCCTGATGTCTGGATCAATCACATTGGCCGCATCGACCATCCCGGAATAGGCAAAGACAAAGACGTTGGTATTTTTTTCGCCCTCTCGTTCTTTGTGTCCGAACGAGACCATCGCGTAAATCTCACTTTTGTCTGCGGTACGAGGAGCTTGAGTATTCATAATCTTCTCGATCCCCCCTTCATCGCTTTGGCCGTCAGCGCCAGGATGGGCAAACTGCGAAATCTCGCTTGCGCCCGAATCCGCCTGGCCGGTTCGCCACGTACAGTTCCCCGACGCTGTGCTAGTGCACGCGCAGAGCGACGCCGCACAAGTTGCGGACGTGCAAGGCCTCCATATGCTTATCGCTCATCTTGGTTGTCCCCTGGATCTGTCTGTCCGCCACCCGATGGGCGCGAGAGAGCCTCAGTGCCCAGGCGCACGTAAGCGCGTGAGCTGCCCAGGGCCTTGTTCAATTCCTCTGCTGCGATGCGCATCAGGGCTTCCATATCTGTGGCCCCCTGCATCTGGTCTGAGATCTCGCGCAGGAGGCGCTCGCGGGCAGCGCGGCGCTGGGTGTCCTGGTAGAGGCGCGCGCTTTCCAGCGCCACCCCCAGTTGCTCGGTCAGCGTTTGTAGCAACGCAGCCTCTTCCGAGGACCATTTGTCACCTTGGGTCCTACTCGGCAATTCG
>JBGPAT010000443.1:0-2550 GCA_041480885.1 Anaerolineae bacterium | reverse complement strand
CTGCAAATAGGCTCACGATGAGGTGTTCTAAGTGCGGCTGCTTCATAGCGAGATTTGAGGGCTATCGTCATATCAAAGTCGGAGATAGCCGGACGTTTTGTGAGAGCTGTCATGTGGCGATGGGTCTGCCAGTTAGAGCTGATGGTTAGCTGCCCGGAGGGCAGCCGCTCTAGGGGCTTGTCTTATATTCAAAAAAGTAAGGGAACAAAGAGAATCTCCCTTTATGAACCTGACCGTCATCGCCTGTGTTGTAGTCGCTGGAGTTGTCATTGAAACGTCAATGTTTTGCTTAACTGCTATGCTTGGCTTAATGTTACTTAAGTGAAGCATGAATAGTATAAACATTCATAGGCAACCTGTCAAGCCCCCTTCTCGGTGCCAACTGGCGGTCAAACGTGCTTCCCATCGCTCGATTCGGTACCTTGGCCAGCACTTTCCTAGGCGCCTTGCACACAAAGAGACGCGTAACCGAGCCCCGAGCGCCCTTCCCCTCTCGAAAATCCGTCGAACCTGCCGGCAAAACCTACCGCGGCTTCAGCCGTCGCCGCGCCGCCAACGCAGTAGGCTGATATCGCTGAGCCTGGCGCGAGCGGCGCGCTTCTTCTCGTTTGTTCAGCCCCAAGATTGCCAGCCAGTAGACAGTCAGAAACACAATCACGAGAAAGCTTCCCCCGTAGAGCCATCGCGTGACAGGCAGTGCCGAATCGGTCCCTGCGAAGAGACCATGGAGAGTCGCTCCAAGGTAAGCCAGCATGCTGAGGTAGTGGATAGTGCGGAAGGTGCGCGTGCCGATAGATCGGCGCAGGTAGAAAGTCACGGTGACGAGTGCAAATCCATAGAAACCGATGATTCCGAGACCGACCCACAATGGCCGATACGAATCAATAAAGGGGATCGCGATTTGCCAGATGGAGAATGGCAGGTACCGGTCGAACAACAACACAATGACGTGCAGAAGAACAAATCCCAGTCCCAGGATCGAAAGGTACTCATGGAAATCATATGAATAGGTGCCTTCAAGTGCCGGGTGAAAGATCCGGCTGGTGATCGCCATTCCCCAGACCATTGACAGCCACAACAGAAAGTATGCGGTCAGACCAGCCGCGCGCGTGATATACCACCAGGCTTGAACGGTGTTGATGGCAAACAGGGATTGCAGCGAGGGCGCAGGCAGTGCACCGAAAGGCGCCGTCATCAGCATGAAGACTACCAACACTCCGAGCGACGCAATGCCGGTCAAGACAAAGACGCCCAGCATCTTCATCCATGCCATACGCGAGGAATTCGTGTTCTGAGTAATCATATGGAGCCACTTTCCCGGCTCAAGTACCGTCCGATGTTGGGCGAACCGCACAGTCGGCCATGCGTGTCCACGGCTAAATAGGCCAGTTCGCCCTCGCCGATTCCAAGTCGCCTGGCTTCGCTCGCGCCACCGATTAAGAGAGCTTTTGCGTAAGCCTCCGCCCTTGCGGCGCTCGGGCCGATGGTACTGACACTCAGCCAGGACGTTCGGGCTGGCTCTGCCGTCCGTGGATCAATGATATGGTGGCGGATCTGTCCATCGTGGCTCCAGATACGTTTCGTACGAGAAGACGTGACGACCGCACCGCCCTCCACATGCAGCGTAGTCAGTGTGGCGCCGGGGTTTCTCGGGTCCTCCAGCTCCACCTTCCATCTTGACCCGTCGCGGGGCTTGCCCACGAAGAAGATGTCCCCGCCCGCATTGACAGCTGCCGGGCAAGCGCATGTGGCAAGCATCGCAGCAGCTCGCTCCACAATCCAGCCTTTGGCAATCCCGCCAAGGTCGATCGCTAGCCCCGGCGGCAGCATCACCCGTCCCGCCGCGGTATCAAGTTCCATGCCGCTGAACCTCGGGCGTCCGCTGCCGTTTGTCCTCGGCGGAGCCAGAACCACCACAACGGGGTCTGACCCTGCGAGCGAATTGACCAAGCCTGCCGTTGCCCTCATTGCTTCCATGCTGCGGTCGTAGCCGGCTCGCACAAGGTCGGGCAGGATGGATGGATCGAACAAGCCGCTCGTGGCCTCGTAACACTGGTGCGAGACTGAGAGCAATTCCAAGAGTTCGGGCGACACGGAGGCCCACTTCCCGGCGCTGCGATTCAGGCTGCTGAGTTCGCTGTCCGGAATAAATCTGCTGAAGCGGCGCTCCATCTCTAGGATAAATGCACGCGTTCGCTCAAGGCCGTCGGCAACCCAATCCGTCTGCTCGGCGGCTAAGAGCACGGACGTGTTCATCGCCTTGAACTCCAGTACTTGCATTAGGAGCCACCGGTGCGAAACAGCGGCATTTGGACGATCGGGTTGGATTGAGAGCTGACAAGCGGCACATTGCCGAATGTCTGCGGCGCGCTTCTGCCGTTGCCGAAGTCCAGGTTTGGCAACGGTGCCAGGGTCGGAAGTGGAGTCGCCACCGGCGCGGAGAGGTTTGGGGGGGGCGCGTTCCGGGCGGGTTTCGGCGCCTGTGCCAACATGATCCAAGCGGCCATGAAGCTTAGAGCGCTTGTCACGGCAATCCAAACCCGTAAACCT
>JBGPAT010000442.1:0-2612 GCA_041480885.1 Anaerolineae bacterium | reverse complement strand
GCAACACAAGTCTCGACGGAATCAAGGTAATTGGCGCCGGCGCCAGCGGCAGTACGATCGTGGGAAACAAGATCGGCGTCAATGCGACCGGCAGCGGCCCACTTCCAAATGACTCCGGAATTGCCTTATATAGTGGTGCCTCTGCCCAGATCACCAGCAATTGGATCGCCCATAACTCGCATGATGGCGTGTACATAGATACCCTTTCAAGCGTAGTCGGCTCCTCGGATAATTGCCTGGCGGGCAATACCTCGTACGGCGTTGAGAACTTCAATACCGTCGCCGTGGATGCGCCGTTTGGCAGCAACTGGTGGGGCGCGGCTTCCGGCCCGTCTGGCCCCGGTGGCTCTGGGAGCGGTGATCCTGTTTCTCTTGGCGTGACCTACACGCCGTTCCTGACCAAAGCACCGCCTGTCTGCGGCCCAGGCGTGCAGCTGAGCGCCGCCTCCATCAGCTTCGGCAACCAACTGGTTGGCACCGCCAGCCCCGTGCATACCCTGACCTTGACCAACAATGGCGCCCTGACCCTCACTTTCACCAGCATCCTCACTGCCGCTCCCTTCAGCCGCAGCGGCGGCACGTGCGCCCTGGCAGCGGGTACGCTTACCTCCAGCGCCTCCTGCACGATTGGTGCCATTTTCTCACCCACGGCTCTCGGCATCGCCTCCGGCAGTCTCACCATCACCACCGATGCCCTCAGTTCTCCTGACATCGTGACCCTCTCCGGCACGGGCACCGGCATGCCCACAGTGAGCCTGAGCGCTTCCTCGCTCGCTTTCGGCAAGCAACTGGTGGGAAGCAGCAGCGCCACCAAGTCCGTCACGCTCACCAACACCGGCACCCAGGTGCTTGCCTTTACCAGCATTGTGATCCCCGCGCGCTACAGCCGCGTTTCCACCAGCACCTGCCCCACCGGAGCAGGGACACTGCCGGTAAGCGCCTCGTGCACAATCCGGATCAAGTTCTCACCCATGGCCGTCGGCCCGGTCACACGCAATCTCACCATCACCACCAATGCCCCCAGCTCTCCCGACCACGTCACACTCTCCGGCACAGGCGTGGCCGGCACAGAGCTGCTCAAGAACGCCTCTTTCGAGACGGATGCCAATCACGATAACAGGCCCGACAACTGGCTCTTCACCAACTTCAACCTCGCCACCGATAAGCGCGACTGCGCCGTCCGAAAATCCGGCCTGTGCTCGTTGAAGCTCGTCGGCAACCACACTACGAAAGTCGCTTACGAAACCATCCTGAAGAGCGGCGTGCCCGGGAATGATTTCACCTTCAGCTTGTGGAGCAGGGCGATCGGCGTGCCTGCCGGATCGGTCTACCGCCTGCAGGTGTTCTTCTACAACAACACGCTCCTCAAGGCCACCAAGACCATGAACTTCACAGTGGGCACGCATGGCTTCGTGAAGCAGAGCGGCATGTTTACGACCACCACTCTGTATACCAAGATCATCTTCAAGATTGTCTTCAAGGCTGCGTCGGGCACAGCCTGGTTCGACCTAGCCAGCCTCAGGTGGGCCCCGTAGAGGCGATCGCGGGTGATCATTTTTCGTCCCACAGGCTGCCCCCGGTCGATTGCCGGGGGCAGTTGTTCTATCTCTTCTGATGCAGCCGGATTTTGTCGTTACGATTCAAATCCGGGAGGCGTTTCGTACGGCAACAGACGCACGTTTCGGCCTCGAATCGACTCATGCGGCTCTAAGCCTGCCGTGCTACAGTTCAAGTTATGGACATCGGTGCACCCGAACTGATCATCGTGCTCGTGATCGTATTGCTGCTGTTCGGCCCTGAGCGCATCGGCCGCACATTGGGCGAAATGGGCAAGGGCGTGCGCAGCTTCCGCGATGGGCTCTCGGGCAAATCAGACGAGAAGCCCGCCGCAGCCCCCGAGTCGGCGCAAGTCCTCGCGCAACCTACCCAACTGGCCGCGCCGGTCAAGCCGGACACCCCTCCAAAAGAGTAGCCGGCGTTCTGTGATGCAATGCAACCTGCCTCCCGTTCCACGGGAGGCAGGTTTTTTTGGGGGGGTCGTTCGCAAGTGCGGTCGGATCAGCATCACTCACAATGTCCACCATAGTATAATGACCGTCAACTTCGCGTAGAGTTCAAAGAAAGAAGCCATGGCCGAAGCTTCCCGCAGGCGCATGCGTGTTTCTTTCGTTCAGGTGGGTCTTTGCTCGATTATTCTGCTGGGCGCGATCGTGGGGGTCTTCCTATTTCTCGGCGATCCGCAACAGCGAACCGCCTTCTCGGACGTGATTTCGCCCGTTGTGGAACTTCTGGCAAGCGCATCCCTGTTAATCGCTGCGAGACAATCCGCCGTCCGCTCGAAGCGCCTTGCATTTGCGTGGGGGACCATTGCCGCGGCGATGCTGATGTATGCGATCGGGGACGCGATTTGGGCGATCCTTGAGCTCATCTTGAAGGAGTCACCGTTTCCCTCGATCGCAGATGGTCTCTATTTGGCTTACTACCCTCTTTTTCTGGCGGGCGTGGTTCTGCTGATTAACAGACCTGCGAGCACGAGCCAGGTGCTGAACAACGCCCTGGACCTCGGCATGATACTGGCGGCGGCCATCCTTGGATTCTGGAATTTCCTGATC
>JBGPAT010000441.1:0-2618 GCA_041480885.1 Anaerolineae bacterium | reverse complement strand
GCATCCAGTGATTTCAAGATCCCGCTGCCAATTGCCGTGCGCCGCCCGGTAAGCAGGCTCTCAACCGCGGCCTGGAGAGCCTCCGGGTCCGTCGTGGGAGGCTGAATCAGCTCGGCAAACCCGGAAAATGCAACAATGCCGATCTGGGTATTCGCTTTCTGATTGCGGATGAATGTCAGCGCGGCCGCCTCGGCCGCCTGGAGCCGATCGGGCTGAATGTCCGTCGAGCACATGCTGCGCGAAACGTCGATGGCCAGAATGATCGTGGCCTGGCCAGCAGGCACGGTCACGATGGATACCGGCCTTGACAGGGCAGCTACGAGACTGGCCAGGGCGATCAGAAACATTCCAAAGGGCAGGTGCCGGCGTAGCCAGGATCGCCGCGGCAACGCCTCACGCAGCAACGCCAGACTTGAGTAGCGCACCGCAAAGCGGCGACGACGGCGAAGCAGCCAGACGTAGAGGGCGACGATTGCGGGAATCAACCCCAGAAGGTATAGGAATCCAGGCCACAGGAAGGTCATCGGGCTATCTCCAGGATCGACTGGTGGTCCATGTCATTCTCAGGGCAGGCGGCTGAACCATAGGAGGGACAGCAAGCCCCCCAGCATCAGGACCAGCAGACTCGCGCCTGCAAAAACCGCAGTGATCTCGGTCTTCTCGGGCCGGACCGTGAGTTGAGGGGTGAGATTGTCATAGACCTTGGACAGTTCCTGTGCGGAGGCGGCGTTGTAGTAAACGCCGCCGGTGAGATTCGCGATCTGCTGAAGCATCGGCTCGTCAAGCTGCGTGTGCACCGTGAATCCATTGATGTGCAGAGTTGTGCCTTGGGCGCTGCCGATGCCGACCGTGTAGATGCCCACGCCTCGGTCAGCCGCACCTTTGGCGGCCACCAACGGATCCGGCTGCTCATTGTTCTCGCCATCGGTTAGCAGCACAATGGCAGCCGACGTATATGTCCCGGGCGGCACAGGTTCAGGCGTGGGCGTGGGCACCGGAGTCAGATTGCTGTAGAAGTGAGTGTCCTGCGGCCCGCTGTTGGCGATGGTGTTCAGCGAAACGAGAATGCCGTTGGCGAGTGACGTGCCCCGCTGCGGCGACAGCCGATTGATGGAGGCCAGGATGGCGTCCCGATCTGCGGTTGGCGCCTGCACTGAGAAGCCGCTGTCACTGAATGCCACAATTCCAATCCTGACCGTGGGGGGTTGGCGCTGCACAAAATCCCGCGCGGCCAGCTTGGCAGCCTCCATGCGGGTTGGCTTGAGGTCGTTGGCAGCCATGCTGCCGGAAACGTCGAATGCCAGGATTACGGTGCCCTCGATGTGAGGCAGGCTCACCTGCGCCTGGGGCCTGGCAAGCGCGACGAAAAGCATTGCCAGACCGGTGAGCAAGAATGTCACCGGCACATGGCGACGCCCGCCGAGTTTGCGTCCAGCCGGGTCCTGCGCCAGTCCCAGGCTGCCATATTGTTGCGCAATGCGCCGCCTGCGCCGCTGCAGCAATATGTAGAGGACGAGAAACAGCGGAACCAGCAGCACGGAGGCCAGCATCGAAGGCCAGATGAACGTCATTCCATTTCACTTCCGCCGCTGTTGGCGCAGTGCGGCAAATCGGACAATGGCCCTGACGAGGTCCTCGCCCGTGGAAAGCGACAGCGCATCGACGCCCGCGCGTTTGAAGGCCTCACTCAGTGCAGCCTCACGCTGGCGCCCCGCCTCGGCAAACCGGAGGCGAAATCCTTTGTCATGCGTGTCGACATAAGCCTGTTCCCCGGTCTCGGAGTCTTCCATGATGATGGGGCCAACATCCGGCAGTTCGGCTTCGCGCGGATCCCACAGGCGGACGGCCAACACTTCGTGACGGCGATTGAGCAGCTGCAATGAGCGCTCCCAGCCCGGCGTGGCGATGAAATCGGAGATCACGAATATCAGGGATCGCCGCTTGATCGAGTTAAGGGCGGTTACCAGCAGCGGGGTCAAATCAGTGAAAGGCGCTCTTGCCAGATGAGGCTGCTTCAGCAGGTGGTTGATCAGAAGCAGCACCTGGTTCCGGCCGCCGCGGGCTTGTATCATGCGCTGCGCCTCGCCCCCGTAGAGCAAGGCGCCCACACGATTCCCGTGCCGTGTGAGCAAGCGGGCTAATGTAGCGACGAAGTCAATGAGCATCGAGCGCTTGACGCTCTTTGCCGTCCCGAAATCCACCGACGGACTGAGATCAAGCAGGAACCAGGCGGTGATCTCACGATCCTCGACGTATTGCCGGATGTAGGGCGCATCCATACGCGCAGTGACATTCCAATCAATATAGCGGATATCGTCGTTGGGTTGATATTCGCGCAGGTCCGCAAAATCCACGCCGTAGCCGTAGAAGAGGCTGCGATAGTCTCCCTGCAGCCTCCCATCCAGACGGCGGATGACCTGCCAATCCAGGCGCTGGAGGATACGCTCAGGCGTTGACGCTGCGGTTGGAACGCTCATGCAGGGGCACCACCGGGATCGGAACGCGGTCCAGGATCTTCTTCAGGATATCGTCGCTGCTCAGATTCTCTGCCAGGGCTTCGTAAGATATCACCAGCCGGTGCCGCATGACATCCAGGGCCATGTCGAGCACATCCTGCG
>JBGPAT010000440.1:0-2621 GCA_041480885.1 Anaerolineae bacterium | reverse complement strand
CGCCGCCGATGGGCCAGAACACCGAAGTGCCGGATGCGGACGAAGCCTGAGGGAAGCACGTGGAGCAAGATGCGGCGCAAGAACTCGTTGACCGAGAGGGCCATCAGACGTTGTTGGTTCTGGTGGGCGGAGTCTCTCCAGCGGAAGGTGACCTGGCCATCCGCCAAGGCAAGGAGGCGATGGTTGGAGATGGCGACACGATGCGTGTAGCGGCCGAGGTAGTGGAGAACATGCTCCGGGCCGCCGAAGGGCGGTTGGCAGTAGATGACCCAATCGTGGTGGAACCGTTGCCGGAGAAAGGAGGAGAAAGCTTTCGGCTGGGCGAGAAGCTTGAGGTGGCCGTGGAAGCCGAGCTTGCCCGCGGCGAAGGCGCGCTTCAGAGCCGCGGCAAACTTGCCTCGCAAGACACGACCGAGCCCTTGGACGGGAAGAAAGAAGCGATCGCGCAGGTGGACCCAGCGCGGGTGGTCGAGGGAGAGTCCGTCCGCCGGAACGACGCAGTGGACATGCGGATGATGTTCCAGCTTCGGGTTCCAGGTATGGAGCACGCTGAAGAAGCCGATGTCGGCGCCGAGCTGTTGAGGATCCCGAGCGACTGCGCGCAGCGTTTCAGCGCTGGTGCGGAACAGCAGACCGTAGACGACCTTCTTCTTCTGCAGGGCCCGGGGTGCCAGGAGATGAGGTAGCGTGAAGACCAGGGGCACGTAGGGCGTAGGCAAGAGTTCCCGGCGGCGCTCCTCGAGCCAACGGTCCCGGGCGTTAGCCTGGCCCTGGGGGCCAGGCCTGTTTCGGCACGAGTTGTAGGAGATGGCGCGACCTCCGCAGCGCAAACACTCATCGAGATGACCGCCGAGCGCGGCGGTGCGGCAGCGCTCGATGGCCGCTAACACTTTAAGATGCTGACCGGTGATCCACCGGCGACTGCGTTCGATGAATTCTGATCCCGCGACGCGGATGAGATCGGCCACCTCCCGCGGCGGCCGTGGCATCTATTCGTCTCGGGGCGGTTCGTTTTTCTGGCCAGGGGCCGACAACGTCAGCGAGTCGAGGGGACTGGCCGTGGCGCGGAGATGGCGCTGCGACAGGTGCAGGTAGAGGGTGGTCTCTTCCAGAGCACGGTGACCTAACAGCCTCTGGATGGTGCGGAGATCCGCACCGGCTTCGAGCCGATGCGTGGCGAAGCAGTGGCGGAGCGGGTGCGGATGCACGGCTTTTGGGAAGCCGGCCCGCCGCGCCGGGGCAAGCGTGCCAGACGGTCTTGGTACCGATGGGCTGCGCGGCGTTATGCCCACGCCCTCCGGGGAACAGCCAGACCTTAGGTTTCAGCCGCCGCCAGTATCCCCGCAGGGCCTCCAGCAGGATAGGGCTGAGCATGACGTCGCGGTCCCGGCAGCCCTTCCCTTGCCGCCTTGGATGTGGACGACCATCCTGGGGCTATCGATGTCGCTGACCTTCAGTCGCGCGACCGCGGCGCAGCGCGCGCCGGTCGCGTAGAGCGTCATTAACAGGAGGCGATAGAAGGGAGTGGGTGCTGAGTCGATGAGCAGGGCCACTTCTTCTTGGCTAAGGACGGTCGGCAGGCGATGCCCTTTCTTGGGGTAGGGCGTCTGGTCCACGCTCCAGACCTTCTTGAGGGTCTTGATAAAGAAGCAGCGCAACGCGGCCAGCCGCTGGGTCACGCTGCTGGAGGCCAGCTTGCGCTGACGGAATAAATAGGCTGGATACTCCCGGAGGTGCTCGGGGCGCAGTTGTTCCGGAGAGCGGTGGAAGTAGCGGGCCAGATCCGCGACTGCCCTGATATAGCAGCGCGTGGTACTCGGAGAGTAATTACGACGCTCGAGTTCTTCGAGCATCATTTTGCGTAAACGGGTCATAGGGAACCTCCTTATGACCCGACGATATCCCGATCATACCTTCCCTGTCGGCCTCCACCCACGCGCAGCGTCCGCCGCACCGGCGGCTTAGTTCAAACAAGCTTCTCGGAAACTGCAATTCCAGCGTTTGGAAATTATGTGATTCTGACGCAGGTAATCAATGCCGTGGATGGCTCGTAGTCTGAACCACTTCTCCGTTCCCCGAATCAGGGGCTTTTGTCAGGCGTACTCTGCGAATTGTCCTCGCCTCGCGCCTCTGAAAATGGTACCGGGCAGCATTTCCAATAGATGCAAAGGGTCGGATTAGCGCAGTGAGTCCAGTCCGACTATTCGAGATTTCTGTGGTGACTTCCTGATCTCATGCGAGAAGTTCTCCCTAGTTAGGAAGATTATTCCGGGATCAGCCAAGTAAAGCAACCGCTGGAAGTCGACGTAGAGACCTGGGTCATTCTTCGGTGGTTTGGCCCCACCACGTGCCTTTGAAAGCGATGATTCTAGAAACTCGATGGCAGCCGAAAAATGCTGCTTCAGGATTAAAGGATTTGGACGGCAGCCTGGCGCGCCGAAAGTTTGTGATAGTCTGCACGCTAGATGTCGGCGGCCCCCTCCCTTTGCAATGCCTTCGAGTGCGCTGAGTTCTTTGTCCAGCTCTGCTCGATGTATTTCGTCTGCAGGCGCGATTTCTTTCCAAACACGGCCAGCCATCTCCGCAACATCATAACCCATCTATAGGACTGTGCACGCCAT
>JBGPAT010000439.1:0-2625 GCA_041480885.1 Anaerolineae bacterium | reverse complement strand
GTTGCGCTCAAAGTGCGTCCGCACCACCTCACGTACCTGCTCACCAGAAACCTCGTCGCGATCCCGTCCCGAGAATATCCACGGATTGGCGATCGCGGCACGACCTACCATGACGGCATCGCACCCCGTGTAGGCCCTCATCCGTGCGATGTCGGCTGCGTTCCTGACATCACCATTGCCGATCACGGGGATGCCTACGGTCGCTTTTACCTCAGCAATGGCGTCCCAGTTGGCCTGCCCTGAGTAACTTTGCTCCTTGGTCCGCCCGTGGATCGCGATGAGAGATCCGCCGTTCTCCTCGACAATGCGAGCGATCAATTTGTAAGTGCGCTGATCATCCCAGCCAAGGCGAATCTTGCCGGTGACGGGCACCCTGAGCGCCGAGCTCAATTTGCGGAAGAGGCGTGCGACTTTCAATGGCGTCCGCATCAGCCCCACGCCTGCGCCCCTCTGAGCGACGCTTTTCGCCGGACAACCCATGTTGATGTCAATGATGTCGGGCCCCAATTCCTGCACGATCAGCGCGGCTGCCAGGATCTCATCCGGATCGTCGCCGTATATCTGAAAAACAACTGGGCGTTCGTCCTCCTGGTAGTGCAGCCGGGCCCGCGTGTGTCGGGGGCTGCGCAGGATATGCTCAACCTTGACGAACTCGGTGTAGCTCATTGCAGAACCGAGCGATCGGCAGAGCGAGCGAAACGGCCAATCCGAATATCCGTCCATCGGAGCCAGGATGGCATCTCCATAGACCGGCACATTGCGGACCGAAAACGCGGGCAGAGCGGTGAGCGAAGAGGGCTGGTGCAGCACGTCGAGAACCAGGATTGAAACGTTTGGCACAAGATTGTGACCTCGATCATTATACCTTTGCAGTCAAATGCCGCCTGTATGCTATACTAAGTGCCCGAATCTTGGTTCTGCTGCAGACTTTGAAGGAGAGCACAGACTATGCCGCTGCCCGTGATCGTGGTTGTAGACGACGAGCCCGCCGTATTGAACGCCGTTGAGCGGGACATCCGCGCAAAGTTTGGCCGTGACTACAGAGTCGTCAAGGCCAATTCAGGCGCAGTCGCCATTGATTTTCTCAAGCAGTTGCAGCAGCGAAATGAGACTACCGCCCTGTTCCTGACAGACCAGCGCATGCCGCAGATGACAGGGGTGCAATTCCTCGAGCAAGCCCGGGAGCTCTATCCGGATGCCAAGAAAGTCCTGCTGACCGCCTACGCCGATACTGAGGTGGCCATCTCCTCGATCAACGATCTGCGGCTTGACTATTACCTCATGAAACCATGGGATCCGCCGGAAGACAACTTGTATCCGGTTCTGACGGATCTGCTCGAGGACTGGCGAGCCGGGGCCAAGATGCCTTTCGACGGCATCCGCGTCGCGGGCGCGCTGTGGTCACCGAGGTCGCATGAGATCAAGGATTTCCTGGCGCGCCATCAGATCGCCTATCAATGGCTGGATGTCGAGACCGATGCAGAAAGCCGTACGCTGGTCGAACAACAATCGAGCGGCACACTGAAGCTGCCCGTCGTTTTCCTTCCTGATGGTCAAGTCCTCGTCGAACCCGACCTCCAGGCACTGGCCGAAAAAACCGGTATCCACACCAAGGCCACCGCGCCCCTCTATGACGTCGTCATCGTCGGAGCCGGGCCCGCCGGATTGGCGGCCGCTGTGTATGGCGCGTCCAACGGCGTGCGCATTCTGGTCATTGAAAAACACGTCCCGGGCGGTCAGGCTGGCAACAGCCCGAAGATCGAAAACTATCTGGGGTTCCCTGCGGGCATATCCGGTATGGATCTGACACGCCGCGCCGTGACTCAAGCCGCGCGCTTCGGTGCGGAGATCATATCGACACAAAGTGCGACGAGCATACGGGTTCAGGACAACGTTCGCGTGATCACCCTGTCCGATGGCAGCGAGGTCGTGAGCAAAGCCGTACTGATCGCAAGCGGTGCCACGTTCCGCCGGTTGGAGGTTCCGGGAATCGAGCAATTCATCGGGGCGGGGGTCTATTACGGTGCAGCATATACCGAAGCGGCCTACTACAAGGATCAGCCCGTGTTCGTCATCGGCGGCGCAAACTCGGCAAGCCAGGGAGCCATGTACTTGAGCCGCTTTGCGAGCAAGGTGACCATGCTGATTCGTCGGGACGTGCAAGAAGGAACTTCGAAGTATCTGATCGACGCCGCGGCGGCCAACCCCAAGATCGAGCGATTGTTCAACGCCGAGACTGTGGAGGTACACGGCAAGCCAGGCAAGCTGGACGAGATCGTCATCCATAATCGGAGGACCGATGAAAAAACGACTCTCCCAGGTGCGGCCATGTTTGTGTTCATCGGCGCGCAGCCCCAATCCGACCTCGTCAAGGATCTCGTGATGCTGGATGGCAAGGGTTATATCCTGACGGGCCGTGACCTGATCCAGGATGGCAAACCTCCGAAATCATGGCCCCTGGACCGCGAGCCTTTCATGCAGGAGACGAGCGTACCGGGCATATTCGCCGCCGGCGATGTCCGGCTGGGGACAAACCACCGCGTATCATCGGCCACGGGCGAAGGCGCCATTGCCATCGCGGCCATCGAAGCGTATCTCAAGACCCTATGAGCAAGGAATTCCTCC
>JBGPAT010000438.1:0-2626 GCA_041480885.1 Anaerolineae bacterium | reverse complement strand
GTATTCGACACAAAAACCCCGACCAATGGCCGAGGTTCGATTGAATGGGTCGGCGTGCAGTCTGTATCTTATCAGAGAGCCGGTCTTTTGAGAAGGGGCGCGGTCTTCAGCAGACATAGTGCCGCCTTGTTGCGACGGCACTACGCGGTAGTGATACCCGCGCAGCGAGCCCGAGGTTTTCGTGCCTTGCGGCCCGCGTCCTTCTACATACTGGGGGAGTCTAGTGGCGTGACCTTGCGTTCGGTGAGGCCTGCACCCTGACGCGTGGCGGCCGGGGCGTGCAGTCTGATCCTGGACGTCCGCGCAACCGGCTCCGATGAAATCTCATCTTCGGCAAATTCGGGTGCCTTGTCCAAGAGCTTGATCTTCAATTTCCTGCCCACTTCGTCCGGCGGTGTCTGCGCGCCGGGGGCATCCTCCGACCAATCGAGCAGCCTGATCCTCGTGTTCCCGGCAATCTTCTCGTGCACGGCGTCCTTGCTCGACACACCCTCCGGCGCCACCACTTCCAGGACGAGGATCGCTAGCCGGTTGTGCTCGACCGCGTAGGATATGCGCCAGTCGCCAGCCCGGATCTGATACAAGTGAGGGTACTCAAGGGGTCTCATCTCCCCCCCGGACCGCACGACCTTTTGCGGCGCCAGCAACTTGACTCGGGACTCGCCACTGACTGTATTGGTGGACATCTCGCATCTCCATGTACCTAAAATAGATCTTCTGGAAACGACCTCTAACAAGGGAAGTATAGTATTGGCGGGCTAAGATTTCAAGCCCGATGCTGCCGGCCACGGCAAAGCGGTCTTCATTCCTTCGCGAGCGCGCCTTCCAGGTCAGCCAGAATGTCTTCAACGGCCTCAATCCCCGTGGACAGCCGTACCAAGCCGTCTGAGATCCCGACCTGCGCCCGTTCCTCGGCTGTCAGGCTGCGATGTGAAGAGGTCGCAGGATGCAGCACCAGGGAGTAGATATCTCCAAGTGTGGTCGCCGGCTGGAAGACAGTCAACGATTCCATGAAACGAAATACGGCTGCCTGATCTGCCTCCGCAAGCTCAAAAGAAACCACGCCTCCGAAGCCTTTCCCTTCGAACAGCCGGTCGGCGAGAGCGTGCTGTGCATGCGAGCCGAGACCCGGGTAGTTGACCTTTGAAACGCGGGGTTGCCCCTGCAGCCATTCGGCCACCCGCTGGGCGTTCTGACATTGCTGCCTCATCCGCAGCGGGAGAGTTTTCAGGCCGCGCAAAGCGAGCCAGGCCTCGAATGGCCCTAGCACTCCGCCAACCAGCTTGTTCAATTCGTACAGCTTGCTCTTGTTTTCTGCGGAGACAGCCACCACGCCAGCCAGTACATCTCCGTGACCAGAAAGGTATTTCGTCGCGCTGTGCATGACATAGTCCACCCCGTGCCGGATCGGATTGAACAGGTAGGGCGAGGCGAAGGTGTTATCCAGCAAGAAAGAGGCGCCGTGGCGGTGCGCCATCGCCGCAAGCGCGGGCACATCCGCAACTTTCAATAGCGGATTAGAGATTGTTTCGGCGATCAAGATCACGGCTCGCGTTTCCTTGAGCGCAGTCTCCACTTCTTCAAGGTGGTTCACATCCACCATGCGGACCGTGACGCCGAGGCTGGTCAGCAGTCGGCGCAGGAGCGTGAAGGTCGCGCCGTAGACATCCAGGGCTGCCACTACCGACGTGCCCGCCCGGGCGCCGGCGGCCAGCACTGAGCCGTGGATGGCCGCCATGCCCGAGCTGTAGGCCTGTGCAGCCTCAGCGCCCTCGAGGGCGGCGACGGCGGCCTCAAAGGCCGCGACCGTCGGGCTTGCGTAACGCAAGTAGACATAGCCCGGCCGCGTGCCCTCGAAGACCGCGTCCATATCATCCATGCTCTCGTAGACGTAGCCCACGGCAGGTGCGATCGGCGTTACGACGGGCGTGTAGTCTGCGGCGGGCTGGCGTTCGCCGGCATGCACTGCGCGTGTCGCAAAGGATTTCTTGCTGAGGTCCTTCATCTTCGTTGCTCCTGATTACCCAAAACCTCATCCATTCGAGCCAAGGTCAAACAGATTATATGTCATATGGAAGCGACCCCACGCTCTGGTCGTGAGGCCGCTCCTTCACTCTCTATCCGAAACCGATAACGCCGGCGAGGCGTCCTACGTTCCCTCTTCCCACGAACTCAGGTACTTGAGCTGCGCGTCCGTCAGTTTATCGATCTTGACGCCCATGGCTTCCAGTTTGAGGCGGGCGATCTCCGCATCGATCTCCGCGGGCACTGAGTAGACACGTTTCTCCAGCTTGTCCGCGTTCTTGACCATGTACTCAGCAGCCAGTGCCTGGTTGGCAAATGACATGTCCATGACCGAGGCAGGATGCCCCTCGGCCGCCGCCAGGTTGATCAGCCGCCCCTCACCCAGGATGTTGATCTTGCGGCCGTCCTTGGTCGTGTACTGCTCCACAAACGGGCGCACCAGATTCGGTTTGCCGGAGGACATCTTCTCCAGGGCCGGGATGTTGATCTCGACATTGAAGTGACCGGAATTGGCTACGATGGCACCATCTTTCATGGTCTCGAAATGCTGCTCATCGATCACATTGATATCGCCCGTAACGGTGCAGAATATGTCGCCGAT
>JBGPAT010000437.1:0-2629 GCA_041480885.1 Anaerolineae bacterium | reverse complement strand
GCAAAGGAGCAGGGGCATGAATATGATATTGAAGCGGTTGACATTGACCTGTTGGAAGATCGAGATGACAAATGATGAGCCAATCCAGGCGAGCAGAAATAGATGCTCGGCCAGCTTGGCGCCCCGCGCCGTCCACACGAGCACGCCAATTCCCAGGAGAGCAAGCGGGAATGTGATCTTGTAGAAGTACCCATACGGCTCCACTGTGTTGGAGGTGATACCGTCAGACTGAGTCACCAGCAGCCTGATCGCCGCCCCCACATTCGCCGCTGCCGTCTGCAACTGCTGATTGGCCCCGATGACCGTGGTAGCTTCGAATCTTGCCTGCACCGGAAAGTGTGGAATGGTGACCGGCCCCAGCATGATCGAGCTCATATTAAGGGTATTCACTGCGATCAGCGATCCAATAGGTGCGGCCACCAGAGCGAACACCACCAAGCCGGAGCCCAGCGCCTTGGGACTCAGGCATCTCTGCCGGTACAAGATCACGGTTGTCAACACCATGAAGAGAGGAACAACCGCGTAGGCGGTCCCATAGGAATAGAGGCAGAGCCCGAACAGGGCGCACGCCGGAACGAACCACGCCGGTGTGTCCTTCGCCTTCAATAGGCAAGCATACCCCGTCAGGAAGACAAAAGGGAAAAGGTTCGATTCAAGTCCCCAGCGTGACATCAAAATGTGCCATGGGCTGATTGCAAGAAAAAACATTGCCAGCAGCCCAAAATAGCGATCGCGACTCCTTCGGGCCACGAAATAGAAAAGTGGAAGCGACACGATGCCGGTCATGAGCATGGGGAGACGCACGACTGCAGGTGTCAGCCCCAGAAGCGCCACGAAAGGAATCAGCAAATAGCCGTATAGCGCATTTTGTCCGCTCCCCCACGAAACGAAATGGACCGGGTACGACACGCCATTTCGGTCCACACCATAATGGTATAGGTTGTAGGCCTCCACGCCAATCGAGGCCTCATCTGCATTGAGACCGGGAGGCAACGTTCGAAAGCCCCACATCCGGGCGAAAATCCCCAGCGAGAGAATCACGACAAAAAGACTGCCGTGGACAAGCTTCTGTCCTGCCGCTCCCCTGCCTCTCTGGAGCAATTGCCTGAAGGGAGAATCACGCAACGGTTCTCCGATCCGTTTGGACCCAAAGACTCCAACCGCCGAGATCATTGGGACGTCGGCTTGGGAGCAGCGGCATGGGAGGAATGGCATGAGGTTGCGGTACCCGCCTTGGAGGCCTGCTTGAAGCCAAAAGTGACCTGGCGGTCTCATGAAACATTTCAGGCAGAAGTAGTATTCGATCGAGTGCCTTGGCTGGAGATCCTGCTTGCACGGCTTGGAAGGCGCGGGCCGTGATTGTCGCTTGACGAGTTGAGCTCCGATGACTATAAGCGGAAACAACCTGCAACGCAAGGCCACTGCGTATAATACCGTTGTGGCCGTCGTCAACAACGTCACCAGGCTTCTTGACGCTCGAAGGATCGAGTATGTGGCCTACGAATTGCCCGCCGAAAAGCTCGGCGCCGCGGAGACCGCACGGTTTTTGAAGGTGGAACCGCGCACGGTCTTCAAGACAATCGTGGTCGCCCGCGTTGGACCCGGCAAGCCGCTCCTTGTGCTTGTTCCGGCGGGCGCGACGGTCGACCTTAGGCTGGTCGCCGCAGCCGTCGGCGAGAAGAAAGTCCATCTTCCAACGGAGCGAGAGGCCGAAGAGATCACCGGTCTTCAGGCGGGAGGAATCTCGCCGCTTGCCCTCATCAACAAGGGATTCCAGGTACTGCTGGATGTTACCGCAAGAGATGAGACCGAGATTCACGTCTCGGGCGGGCAGAGAGGGCTGAACATCAGATTGGCGGTCGACGATCTGATTGAGCTGACACGCGCCCGCATCGCGGCCGTCGGCCGAGGCGAGGATTCCTGATCAACCCTTGATGACAGCCACAGGGATCAATCTGGCAACCTTGCGGGCGATGCCCACGGCCGCAACCGTATTTACGACTTCATCCACGTCCTTGTAGGCATCGGGGGCTTCCTCCGCCAGGCCGGGCATCGATCCCGCACGGACTCGTATCCCTTGCTGTTCTAGGCGACGGCGCAGCTGATCCCCTCGGATCTCTTTCCTTGCGTGTGCCCGGGACCAAACGCGCCCAGCGCCGTGACAGCTCGAACCCAGTGAGCGCCTCATACTCTCCGCCGTGCCTGCCAGCACCCAGGAGGCCGTGCCCATGCTGCCCGGGACGAGGACCGGCTGTCCCGTCGAGTGGTATTGCGGTGGCAGCCCGGGTGAGCCGGGTCCAAATGCCCGTGTGGCTCCCTTCCGATGAACGCAAACCTCGATGCGGCGGCCACTGATCTCGTGTAGCTCCACCTTTCCCATGTTGTGGGCAAGGTCATAGACTTGCACCAGCCGCGCGTCGCGTGCCCTGGAATGGAAGGTGTCCTCAAAGGCGCGGCGTGCCGAATGCGCCAGCAGCTGGCGGTTGGCAAACGCAAAATTGGCGGCGGCTCGCATGGCCGATAAATAGGCCCGTCCCTCGGGCGTGTCCATTGGCGCACAGACGAGTTCGCGGTCGGGCAATTCAATGCCGTACTTCTTCACGGCGCTCTGGAATTGCTGGACGTAATC
>JBGPAT010000436.1:0-2641 GCA_041480885.1 Anaerolineae bacterium | reverse complement strand
TCCACGCCCTCGCAGAAGATGCGCAACGGACCCCCGGACTTCTCCTCAAGTGCCTTGAGTATTGCCTTGCATTGCCTCTCCACCAGTCCCGCGCGTTCGGCGATGCGGGAGTGCACGGTGCTCAAGCGATCGTTTTCGGCCACCGACTTGGGGAAACTGGTCAGCAAGCGGGCGACGGCTGACCAGTCGCCCGTCTTGACTTCCGGACAATCGGAAGGGGCAAACCCATCCGGGATCGCAACGTCATCACGCAAAGCGCGCTCAACGAGTCGTCCGAGAACGTAACCCCAGAATCCCCCAGGGCTGAACGCCGGAGTCTCACGGTCAAACGCAAACAGAACGTCAGGCTTACACCCCTCACGAACTGTCAAGGCGCTCAAGAGGGTGGATTTCCCAACGCCGATCTGGCCACCCAGCAGGAGTGCTTCTCGCTTCTCGCTGTTGTACCACTCGACAAGCCGTCCGATTTGCTCCGGGCGCGCGTCGACATACAGCAACAACAGTTCTTCCGGCGTCTGGAGCGCAAGGCCCTCGTCGAAGTTAACTCCGTTGGGTTGCCGCTTCACGGATTTCTCCTGCTCTGCCGACGCATGTTCTCAACGGCCTGAACCAAGGCCGGGATGCGCCCCGACTTGGCCCATTCCGACCAGAACTCGATGGTGGCGCTCAGGGGCTTGATCGACGGCGCAGTGATGTGCACGCGACTTGGCAGCAAAACGGCATCGCCCACGATAAGCGCTTCCCCGTTTTCCAGCACCGGCAGCATGTCCATGAATCCTTCCAAGCTGTCGGGCATCAGGCGCCTGACCTTCGCCTGGTCCTCGCCGTTTGTAAGCCGCAGCACCACGAAGTTGTTGCATTGACTGAGGATCGTATCGCTTACGTCCGAAGGCCGCTGGCTCACCACCAGCAAGGCCACGCCGTACTTCCTTCCTTCTTTGGCAATCCGCTCGAAGTTCTCCAGCGCGCGTTTCTCCGGAGCATCCGCCTCTGCGCGTTGTGGCAGATAGATGTGGGCCTCATCGCATACCAGCGCGATCGGCACCCGGCTCGGTTGCGGGGTCCAGAACTGAACCTGGTAGATCAGACGGGCCACAAGCCCGACGATCACCGAAAGCACATCGGCCGGAACTTCCGAGAAGTCGATCACCTTGACGCGATGATTTTCCCCAGTCCAGTCCATCAACTGGCCGGCGATCCCATGCAATGCTTCGTACGTGTGTAGAGCCGCTGGGGCTTGGAACAGAAAACCGTAACGCTTATCGTTGAGTTTCGCCCCGAGGCGGACAAGCAACCGGCTGAACTGGCCAAAGAACTTGCCCTGTTTCAAGCTCCGTGCTCCTTGGTCCATTTCCTCGTTTATTTCCGTGAGCGCCGTCACGACCTCTTCGATAGAGAACGGCACCGGTGCATTGATCGTCAACGCAGAGATGACGTCGTGCTTACCGGACGCTTCCAGTTTCTGGCGCTTAGATGCCAGGACCTGATCCTGAAACACCATGACCTGGTTGTGGGCGCTAAACTCAGAGCGGTCGATGAACATCGCCTGCAATTCTTCCGAGTTCAGCAGCCAGTATGGCAGATACAGCAGAGACGGGTCTCTCTTCCCGATGTCGTCAGGCCCCGCGACCCGCAGGTGTGAAGCGTACGACAGATTCGCATACTCCCCGTGCAGGTCGAAAACCACGAGATTGGCCGACGGAAGTTCCTTGGCCCGTTCGAGAATCGTCGCCACCGTCCATGACTTCCCGGAGCCGGTGCTGCCCAGTAATGCCGCATGCCGTTGAAAGAACTTGTCACCGTCCACGTAGGCCGTCGCTTTCGGATCCAGCGTGTAGACACCGAGGTCGAGGGCTTTCGACGATTCCGCCGACTTGGACAGTAGGCCCATGAAGCGCTGCAATTCTTTGTCTTCCAGGGCATAGCACCACGCGTCTATGTCCGGCACATCGATGAAAGATCGCGAGAAGACGTTCGGCTTTATCCCCACTTTCGCGCGCACGCTCCCAACGAGGACGACGACCACCGAGTTGATCTCCCGCTCCAAGAGCGTTTCCGGCAACTCGCTTGCGGACTTCTTGACGTCACCCTCTTTGCGTTCGGGCTCGGCAAGCGCACGCTGAACGCGATCCACCATGGCGATCAGCCACTCCTCGACGGGATTGGAGGTCCTTATCGCCACCAGTTTCCCCACATGTGCATGGGCCAACCGGGCGGGTTCGACGTTAAGCGTCACGCGTCGCGTATCCACGGCAACCACCCGCCCCAGAAGGGCGGGGCTCTTCTCCGAAAAATCAAAAATAGACATGCTCGTTCCTCCTACATCACGCTTTTCGTAAATTCCACGATTTTCCACAAGTCTTGACTTTCACACACCAACGGCGCACCTTCGGTTCCCGGCCCGACGACGATGGTTCCCAGCTTGCCGCCCCCCGGATCCTGACACACGGCCCAGAGGTCTGAACTGCTACGAATCCAGGTCTCGATTTTCTGAGACCAGTCCCTTGTCACGACGATCCCAGAACATCCTTGATCGACGAGTCTCTTCTTTATGCCGTTGTGAATGTGATCATCATTGAATCCATATCCAACGATCAAGAACGAGCTTGCGCCCGCTATCGCTGCGTCTGCCTCTGCGAAC
>JBGPAT010000435.1:0-2644 GCA_041480885.1 Anaerolineae bacterium | reverse complement strand
GGAAGCCGTTTTCGGCGGCAAAAGACCATCGGTAACCTCTACAGTTAGGGATGCACCGATGATAGCCCCCGGCTTTGGGGTCTGTCAGCGCCGGATAGCGCTGGAATTCATGCGCCAAATGGCTTATGACGAATGTCCAGCACCTTCAGGATGCGTAACTACCCTGATGACCCCTGGCCCGCCGCGATCAGAACACGTCTCCGCGCCAGCGGTACCACACCCAGCCCAGTAATATGCCAGCCAGGCCGCCCACTAGTCCCGCCAGCCAGTGAATCGGATGCGGCTTGCCGTCCAACCCTACCCGCGCAACGGTATAGCTCAGTATCGCCAGGCCAAATGCCCACAAATACACGACCGCGGGCCACTCTTTCCGATGCTGGATTTTCTTCTTTGTTGGGCTGCTCATCCTGGCACCTTTCCTAATGAATTAGGGGATCGACCAGCTCCTTGATCTCGTCAACGCTGGCAAACGGACCGATCTTGACATACTTGAGGACGCCCTGCGTATCGAGGATGTAGGTCTCGGGCACCCCCTTGATGCGGAACATCTGTGAGATGCGCGTCCCCACATCCGCGCCGTTGGCATAGGTGTTCCCGAATTTCTTCATGAAAGCCCGCGCAGCCGGTTCCGTATCCACATAGTCAACTCCCAGGAATACGACCTTGCCGCCGGGTGCATAGTAGTTCCAGGCTCCTTCCAGGGAGGCAGCTTCCTGCTCGCAGGGCTTGCACCATGAGGCCCAGAAGTTGATCAACACAACCCTGCCTCCCTGCTCGGCCAGTCGGAACGTGGACTGACCGTTGTATTCGTAACCGCTGTAAAGCGCCATGCTGAAATCGGGGATCTTTTCTCCAGGCTGGACGGTTCCCTGCTGGCTGCGCTTCAATCCGAGGCCTACGAACATGAGCAGGCTCAGCAGGGCGGCCCAGATAAGGATTTGCGCCCACAGCGGCACGCGGCCGCGCGGACTTCTGTTCGTCTCCGGTGTTGTTTCCGATAAGGGTCCTGTCAACGATCACCCTCCATGTTCTTGTGTTTGCATTGAAACGATTGGCGGGAAATGCTCCGGCTGTCGAGGGTTTTCGAAGCGCAGTCGCGCACCCGCGGATCGGAACCGCCGCCTGTCTCGCTCAAAGTATGGATGGAAAGACGGTGCGCGTACACCGCCGGATGATGCATTTCCCCCTAGGCAGTTTTGCCTATGCTTACGCTGGGGGCATCACCAGGCGGCGTCCCCGAAACCTGCGGCCTCTCGCCCGGCTGTCTTCGCTCAGAGCTGCGTCCGGCGCAGCAACTGGGCATTAATGGCGACAATGATGGTACTGACCGACATCAGCAGCGCACCGATCGCGGGCGAGATCAGAATATTCCATGGTGCCAGCACGCCCGCCGCCAGCGGCAGGGCAACGATGTTATAGCCGGCAGCCCACCACAGGTTCTGGAGCATTTTGCGATAACTGGCGCGGCTCAGGGCAATGATCTTCACCACATCCAACGGATTGCTCCGCACGAGGATCAGCCCGGCGGACTCAATTGCGACGTCCGTACCGCCGCCGATGGCGATGCCAACGTCGGCGCGCGTGAGCGCAGGCGCATCATTGACGCCGTCGCCCACCATGGCAACGCGCTTCCCCTGCGACTGCAATTCCGCCACTTTCTGGTCTTTGTTCTCCGGAAGTACCTCGGCAAAGACCTGGTCAATTCCCAGTTCGTCGGCAACTGCGGCAGCCACCGCCTGGCTGTCGCCCGTCAGCATTGCAACCTGTACCTTCATGGCATGCAAGCGCTTGATTGCTTCGCGGCTTTCCGGCCGGATAACGTCCGCGACTGCAAACGCCGCCGCGACCTGCTTCTCAACCACCAGCCACACCACGGACTGCGATTTTCGCCCGGCGTCATCGGCGAAACTTGCCAGCTTGGGTGATGCAGACAACGCGAGCATCTCCAGCAGGCGCGGTCCGCCTACATAGTTGGATTTCCCGTCGATTGTGGCCTGCACGCCGCGTCCTTTGATGGCCGCAAAGTTGCTCACAGTCGGCAGTTGCAGCCCTCGTTCGGTCGCCGCCTTGCGGATCGCTCGCGCAATCAGATGCTCAGAGTCGCCTTCGATGGCGGCCGCTGAGGCCAAGGCGTGGTTTTCGTCCCATCCCTCCGCAGTGGAGATTCCAACCACCCCGAACTCACCCTTCGTCAATGTGCCAGTCTTGTCGAATACTACGAAATCGATGTCGCGCGCGGCTTCCAATGCCAAGCGGTTCCGAACCAAGATCCCATTGCTCGCACCCATGGAGGTGGTGATCGCCACCACCAAAGGAACAGCCAACCCCAGCGCATGCGGGCAGGCGATCACCAGAACCGTAACTACGCGGTTCAGGACCTCGAGATTGAATCCGATCGCAATGATCCAGGCTACTGCGGTCAGGGCCGCAACCGCCAGCGCGATATAAAACAGCCAGCCCGCGGCCCGGTCGGCCAGCAGTTGTGTTTTGGATTTCGATTGCTGCGCTTGCTCCACGAGGCGCATGATGCCGGCCAGGGCGGTTTGATCACCGGTGGCTGTGACGCGCACCCTCAGGCTGCCATCGCCGTTGATGGTGCCCGCAATCACCTTTGCCCCGGGCTTCTTATCCACCGGCTTGGATT
>JBGPAT010000434.1:0-2657 GCA_041480885.1 Anaerolineae bacterium | reverse complement strand
GTCATGGTGTACCTGAAGTATGGACCTGTGCCAGCAGAGCATCGATGTCGGTTGTAATGGTCTCGATCTCATCCATCACCTGATCAATCTGCTTGACCCTTCGGACCGAGCCCCATTTCTTGAGCCGCGCCTGCTTACGCAGGTCTTGGGCCAAGTGTTGCGCCTCATAGCGCAGCCGGCTGGCATAATCGCGGCCAGCCGGGGCCTCCGGCTCCATCGCTCCTGGATGAAAGACGAAGCGATTGAGTAAGAGTTGAATAATGGCCGCCATGGGAATCGCCATAAGCACACCGGCTGGGCCGAGCAAGTAGCTGAATGCAAAGATGGCCAGCAGTGAGACGAACGGATTGACCCCCACCGTCCTTCGCATGACGCGCGGCACCAGCAGACTGTTCTCCACCTGCTGAATAACAAGCGTGGCGATGATCACCCAGACCAACTTGGAAGGCCCTATGGATAGGGCGATTACCGCCGCCGGGACGGCGCCCAGCACCGGCCCAATCATCGGTACGGCCTCCATCACGCCCGCCACGAGCGCAAGGACCAGGGCATTGGGCAAGCCGATGAGCAGATAGGCAACCAGCGCGGCGATGCCGATGACCAGGCAAAGGACACCTTGTCCGGCAATGTAGAAGCCAACCTTGGTTTCCATGGCCGAAACCAGTTCGCTTATGCTCTCGCGGTGGCCCTTTGGAACCAGCAGCAAGAGTGACTGAATGGTACGCGGCCCATCGAGCGTCCAGTGAAAGGCCATCAGCAGAATGGCAGTAGCCACGAAGATGAGCTTGGCCGCCGATACCACGTAACCCAACGCTTGCCCTGCGGAAGCCAGCATCTGCGGTCCCGTCTGATAGATCGGCCCCAAGCCTGGTAGCGTCGCTGGGAGGAACTCGCTCAAGCGCACAATCAACTGATCGGGATAGCTAGCCATCCACTGACGCAGGCTCTGGTAGTATCCGGGCACCGCGGCAGTTATCGTCGCACTTTGCTCGACGATCAACGGGAATAGCAGTAGTACGAAACCGATGAGAAGGGCGAGCAGTAAGACGTAGACAAGAATGACCCCCGCTGTCCGAGGGAGTCCGCGCCGATGCAACCAGATAACGACTGGCCTGATCACCGTGCCCATCACGATGGCGATAAACAAGATGAAGACAACTTGGCTGAACCGATAGAGAAGCCAGAAGCTAAGGGCGACAAGAACGAGGACGAGGGTCGCCCACATGACGCGCCGAAATGTCCATTGATACGGCCGTGAAAGTGGGCGGAGTGCCATGCTTTCCCTACGCCTTCATTGCAGTTGGGGACTTGCTAGACCAGGAGACGCAACCGCCCTCATTTGAGCGCTCCTAGTCTACGCCAGTGCTCCGGACGGCGATGTACGCCGGATTTCATACCAGTGCTCCGCTTTGACACGAACCGGGCCCGGATCAGCCGGTGGTGTCATCATGATGAACGCCCTTGGGCAGAACGTCCTCAGCAGTACACCACAAGCGTTTGGCCAAACGGTTGGGCGTCTCGCCTTTCTTTTCCTTCTCGCGCTCTTGGGTTTACGGATCCAGCTTCCCCAATTACGCGCGCACAGAGCTGTAGCCACCAGACGCGTCGGTTTCTAGGGCGATATCCTGAGTGGTCCCTGTAATCGGAGGTAGCTGCGTCTGCAGCGGCAGCGAATACGTCAAACAGCTTCGCCCCTGCATCCACGCCGTTCTCGGCAACGACGGCACGGATGTTGTCGGCAACCAGTGCTCTGATGCTTCGATCGATTTGAACGTCAGAGGCGATATTGGCGAGACGAGGACTTAAGGGCATGGTTGGAGCTGCCCTCTTGTTCCTGTATGCCTGGGCTATTGGCACGAGCAAGTTCTCGCAAGCCAACTCTACGTTGATCTCCTGGCCCCGCCGGGGATGATGCTTTCCAACAATCTAAGCCACCCGGTTCATCGACCGGGTGGCCGACAGCCTTGCGGTCACACATGATGAAGCCGTCATCAGCTTCGACAGACCCGATGTCGTCCTCGAAACGCTAGAGCCTCACCACACCAAGGAGGTTCAATATGATGAGTATGACGGCGAGAACGATCAGAATGTGAATCCAACTGCCGGTGCGCGGGAAGCTTGGACTAATGTTCGCACCGAAAAAGCCGAGCAGCCATAGTACTACCAGTATCACGATGATTGTCCACAACATAAGGTTTCTCCTTTTGAATGATCTATCGGCTGCCGCCTGGTCGCTTGAACGAGTGGCGGTTAACCTAACGCTCCAGCAAGATGAAGATGCCGGCGGCGATGGCAATGATCGCCAGAATCACCCCGAGGCCATTAATACCCAGAAGTTGTACCAAGCCCCAGGCGATGAGAAATATGGCCAGCAAGAGCATACCTATGTTTCTGGTGAAGTGCATGGTAGCTATCCTTTCTACCGCGAATGCATAGCGGGCGTCGGGTCCCGCGACCCTTTTCAGCCGCCAAGACGGATGCGGATCCTAAGATCTCAGGCTGCCTTGACCGCCTTTTTCCCGGCGTCGAGAGCTGCGGACACGCGGTCCATCTGTTCTACGAGCTTGTCCTGGCCAAGTTGCTTTAGGTCCCCGGCCTTCTCCCGAACGCCCGCCGTGATCTCGTTCGTATCGAAACGGGCTTGCGCAAGCGCGTTT
>JBGPAT010000433.1:0-2664 GCA_041480885.1 Anaerolineae bacterium | reverse complement strand
CGCGTATAATCACGCCAATGAAGCTCCGGCTCTCTTTGCTATGCGGTGGCTGCATAGTGCTGTTCGCCTGTGAACCCTCTGCGCCGGCGACCGTGACGATCCTCGATGGCGATCAAGTCCGCACTCTTCGCAGTACCGTCACGGTACCAGGAGTGCTCCTTGCAGACGCGGGGATTGTAATGGGCCCCTCGGATCGGTTACTCTACAGGGGCTTGCCGGTCAAACCGGAAGATCCCTTGCACTCGAGCGGCTCAATTACACTGCAAGTTCTCCATGCAACTCCAATCCACATCAATGATAAGGTCGTCCAAACCAGTGCCCGCACGGTCGGCGAGGCGCTTGCCGAAACCGGCGTTAACCTCTTTGCGGGCGACCAACTGGATCCGCCGGCGGAGACGCCAATCACAGCCGGCATGACGGTCCTCTACTCGCCCTCCCAAGCCCTTGATGTCAGCGTGGACGGCTTACAGATCCAGGTGCGATCTGCGGCTGAAACGGTGGGCGCGGCTCTGGCGGAGGCGGGATTGCCGCTGATTGGGCTTGATATAAGTCAGCCGGCAGCCGGCGGGCCATTGCCAGCCGACCGCAAGATTCAAATCACGAGAGTTGCCGAAGAGCTGGTGCTGGCCCAACGGTCAATACCTTTTCAGAGCACATTTCAAGACTCGTCGCAGATCGAACTCGGGCAGCAGCAAGTACTGCAACCCGGCCTCGCAGGGCTTGCCATTGGCCGCGTTCGAATCCGCTACGAGGACGGTATTGAAGTATCGAGGCTGTCTGAGGCCGAGACGGTCGTGCGACCGCCCCAGGATCGACTTACTGCCCGCGGCACCAAGATCGCGGTCAAGACGGTCAGCGTCGGCGGCGCGACAATCCAGTTCTGGCGCGTTCTTCAGATGTATGCCACCACGTACTCACCCTGCGAATCCGGTCAATGCTCCTATGGCACCAAGAGCGGCCTGCGCGCCGGCAAGGGCGTGGTTGCAGTCGACCCGTCCCTGTTTTCCTACCTCAATGGTCAGCGCCTATATATTCCTGGCTACGGATACGGAGTCGTCGGAGACGTCGGCGGTGGATACATCGTGGAACGCACCTTGGGTGTCTCACGGTATAGATGGATAGATTTGGGCTTCGACGACAACAATGTTGCCGACATGACCGGTTGGGTATCGGTCTATTTCCTTGCACCTGTACCCTCCAGCATCCCGGACGCATTGAAGTAGCATATGTTGGGATCCGAAATGAAGGCCAATACACTGACTGGATACCGCCGAATCGGTCCAGCGCATTAGCGTGGAAAGATCCCGGCAACAGAGTCCATAGGGGGCCCGCTTGCAGGGTCCGGAGTTCACGATCCCCTGCGGACTTAGTTTACGTCTGGGATGTGGACTTCTCGATGCGCCGCAGCTACGTGGCGCGGTCCCCAGAGGGGACTTCACCAGATTCGGGCGTAGTGAGTAGAGCCGCGACTGCGGCTTCGTTTTGCCAGTGAACAACATTGATCCGCTTGACATCGCGAACCTCCTAAGACAACACGGTCTACGGCCAGACCGGCGCCTTGGTCAGAATTTTCTCAAGGATGCCGAGGCGCTCGATAGGATTGCCAGCGAGGCGGGCATCGAGATGACTGACACCGTCCTCGAAATCGGGCCGGGCCTTGGCGGTCTGACACGTGAGCTTGCACGCAGGGCCCGGCGGGTCGTGGCAGTGGAGCTTGACCCACGCCTGGCTTCCATCGCCAAGAAGATGCTGGCGGCCCACGAGAATGTCGACTTGGTGAACGCCGACATTCTGACATTGCTACCGGCGGAGCTTGACTTGCCTCCGAATTACGTTGTGGCGGCCAATATCCCATACAACATCACTTCCGCCGTCCTGCGCCATTTGCTCGAATCGCATCCAAAGCCTGGCAGAATCGTCCTGACAGTGCAAAAAGAGGTGGCCGAGCGCATCTGCTCGATCCCCCCCGATATGAGCCTGCTGTCGTTGAGTGTGCAGGTTTACGGAAGCGCCCGCATAGTGGCTCGCATACCCGCCACGGCTTTCTATCCTGTCCCGAAAGTCGATTCGGCCGCCGTACGAATCGACGTATACCCAGACCCCCTGATCGCGGCTCCAAGCCTCCCCGTATTTTTTCGATTGATAAAGGCGGGCTTCAGTCAGAAACGGAAAACTCTCCGCAACAGCCTTTCCTCGGGCTTGGGAATTCGCACTTTTCAGGCCGCAGACTTGCTCAGTAGTGTGGGCATTGATCCGCAACGCCGGGCAGAGACGCTCAGCTTGGCGGAATGGGCCGCGCTCAGTGACAAATCGCCTCGCGGATAGCTAAGAAAGCCGCCCTCGTTTGCCCATACGCCTGAGGTCCCTGTAGTGCAGCCAGACCTGCCAAATGCGCATCGCGGCCTCTGCCTGTATTTTGAGGGACATCTTGGATTGGCCTCGCCGTCGCTCTGCGAAATGAATCGGCACTTCGGCAATACGATAGCCCAGGCACTGGGCCACATAGACCATTTCAACCAGGAAAACGTATCCATTGGATTGGATGCGATCTAGAGGCATGCCAGCGAGCGTCTCTGCCCGCCAAAGCCGAAATCCGGTGGTGGCGTCTGCGGCCCGCAAGCCGAGTATTGCGCGGGCGTAGAAATTACCGAACGCTGAAAGGCT
>JBGPAT010000432.1:0-2673 GCA_041480885.1 Anaerolineae bacterium | reverse complement strand
TTTGGCCAAGATCAAGGACCAGTCCGCCGGACCGCAGTTGATCAACCTGCTGGATTCCGACAAGAAAGACGTGAAACAGGAGGCCGCCGTCACCGTGGGCGTCCTCCGCACCACCGAAGCCCTTCCCAAGTTGCAGGCGATCTTTGAGAACAATCCCGACCTGCCCACCCGGGAGAGAGCCCTCGAAGGCTTGGCGTATCTTGGCAGCCCGGTTTCCACCCCGTTGTTCCTCAAGACCCTTTTCAGCTCAGAGAAGAATTTCCGCACCTTCGCCGCCGAAGGCTTGGCGCGCTCGGGCGACACGAAAGCTCTGCCCGATCTGGAAAGGGCCGCGCCCGCAGAAAAGGAGGCCGAGGCGCGACTGGCCATGCAGTACGCCATCACGGCCCTGGGCAAGCCGGACTACTTGAGCGCCGTAGTGGCCGAGTTGGGGTCGAAGCTGCGTGGCAACTCCGCCCAGGCGTACTTGGTGGAGCTCACGCGGGATTCGAGCTTCCTACCTCGTTTGTATCCCTTCATGAACAGCCAGGACAGTGATGTGCGCCGAAGACTGTGCACGGTGCTGATGTTCACAGGTGATGCCACCAGCGTGGAACACCTGGAGCACTTGTCGCATGATCGCAACGGTGACGTCGCCACGGAAGCCGCGCGCGCGCTCCGCGCCGTCCGCCTCCGGAAGTCGTAATCGCGCTCTGCCAACCGCCCGGAACCTCATGCTTGCCGATGGGGCATCCTGATAAAATGTTGAAAATAAGCACGTTATTAGCTTTGCCTAAATTCTCAACGTTTGCTGATTCTAAAGGACTTATCAGCTTTGTTTTCAGATTTCAGAAACCAATAGACTGATTCTAAAGGACTAATCAGCTTCGTTTTTTTTCAGGGTATAGGGAAACCGCTTCTGGAAGGTGGAGTGCATCTCTGTCCGACCGGCCAATATCCTGCTGTGAGCACTGGCAACGCCTCGATGTTCCTTTGGCTGCGTCGGCTTGCAGAGTTCGATTCCCAGTCACTCGTTCCTCCTGCCGGCTCCAGCCGCCTCGAGATCCGTCTAGTCCAGGCAACTGTCTAGTACCGTAGTCTAACACACTCGGCCAGAAAAGTCAAGAGAAAAATGGCCGGGCTCCCTTGACGGCTGCGCCGAGTCCGAGATCGCAGACCTGGAATGAAAGGTCTGCGCCAGCCGCGCGGTTATAGTGGACCATCGGGGACTGCGAAGAGTTGGAGAATCCCATCTGCGAGGACCGCCATCCGGGTGCCGTCCGGAGATAGCGCGAGACCAGCAAAGTTCTTCAGGCGGGCTTTCTTGGCGTACAGGGTAAATACCCATTCCCTGCGCGTCATGTCATAGACCATTGCCTGGTCGAACACAAAATCGGGCATGATGTCCAAGAGTGATACGCCACCTTTTTCTTTGCCCAGTAAGACGGCAAACCTGTCCCTTTCAGCCGCCACCGCAGTAGGATAATAATGGCTGAACAACGTGTATGGAGGAACGTTTCTGCGAAACAAAAGCTCGCCCGTCACACGAATCAGCCTCATCTCAAAGGCGGATTGCAGCAGGAGCGTGCTTTCGTTGATGAAGGTTGGCCTCCCGCAACCGAGAGGTTCGCTACAAACTACCCGCCAAGCGCCGTCGAGATCACGAATCACCGTCTCGGAACCGTACGGCGGCTTATGGGTATCGCGCGGCACGGCGATCCGCTGGTCCGAGACGGCTACCGTCCACCCCAGCGCCTCAGCGTGGGAATCAGTCCATGAGCGGAGGACATCCAGTCGCTGCGCATCGATCCAGAAGCAATGACATCCCTCCGGGTCCATGTACTCATAAAGAATCGACCTTCCCGTCGGGGAGGTGAAGACACGCCACATGTGAACGCTTGTGCCCTTCGCGATGGGCAGTGACAGCTCCCTTATTGTGTTCAGGTCATGGCTATAGAGCACTATCTTGTCGGCTGTGGTGACAACAAACTTCCCGGCTCCGACCGCAAAAACCCATGCTCTGGGACGTTGAGCAGGCCACTCGTGTGTGGCTCGCGGTTGACCAGTGGAGGCGTTTAGCACCACGGCATGGAGCCGGAGAGGAGATGGCGTGTTGGGGTCATCGCGTCGAGTCAGACGACTCGTCTCTTCGCGAGTGATGAATATCGCGACGATGCTGCCGTCGTCGATGAAGCAGATCGGCCAAGCGGGGAGCCGAACGTCCCACTTCTCCCCATGCGGGACGAACCCTGTGTACCCAAAGGAGCGCAGGTCAACCCGCCACAGCGGCTCCTGCGCCTGCTTTGCGCCTGCCCCCGCCCAGGCGTTAGTGGCGAGGAATAAGCACAGTAAAAGCCTGATCGTAAATGACATCGACAAATCCGTGCTTGAGGACGTTCGAGACATCGCCGCGGCCAGCACAGACATCCCCTTCTTGGGGATGTGTTCGATCCGATTGTGAGCCTGGTTGCCTCAATGGTCAAGTCGCATGCGCGGCAACGCACACCCGAGGTGCGGCAGTCCGTCAGCCGACGGACTGACCGTGGCTGCCCGCCGGACGCAAAAAGCGCGTTGTTCTCGAATACGATACGCTTCGCCTTGAACTCGCACTTCGCGTGCCCCTGACGCGCAAACTCAGCCAGTCGGTAACTGCGGTGACCGCCGAACCTCACACCCCGGCAGGTGATTGAGAGC
>JBGPAT010000431.1:0-2682 GCA_041480885.1 Anaerolineae bacterium | reverse complement strand
CGCTCATAGAGCGCCGCTACCGGTTGCTACTGTAGCTGGTGAATCTGGCGGGCGGTGATGACCAGCGTCCCGGCAGGTACCGCGACGCCGTTGATCGTCCCTGCCTGGATCTGATAGAAGGGGAGGCCTCGGACCAGCAGAATAGCTTGAGGTGTGAGTTCGGCCAACCCGAACACGTTTACAAAGGCCGTCTGAAACTCCGCCGTATTCGTGGTGAACACGAGAATGGGCGCACCCTGCAAGAGCGAGGAGGAAGGCGTCAGCCAGAAAGCGCCCGTCTTGTCATCCGACCCCACCTGCACGAGTGATCCCAAGTTCCCCTGCACCGTCTGCAATTTCAGGAAGATGGTGTTGGCATCAACGGTGGTCGGCTGGTCCGTCGTTCTGGTGTACTTGCCGTGAACGATCAACTCCTGGCCGGGCGCCACGGCCGTGGCGTCAAACGGGAGGCTCGCGAAATTCGTGGGCCGCGAGGAGAACAGAAAAGTCGTACACGAAGGAGGAATGGTGGGAGCAGGGGGAGGAATCGTACAGGGAGGAGCAACGTTCACCACGACCACGGAATCCAGCGGGACTTGCCAGCTGACGTCCGGCTCCTCTTCACGCACGTAAAGGGAAAACTGGGTGACGTTGCCGTTGTCGTCCTTGGTCACGGAGATTACGTAGCCGAGGAACGCCAGCTTGCTGTCCGCCACGACCGCGCGGTCCTCGACCTCGACAGTCTTCGCCACCAAGTTGCCGTTCGCATCAACCATCGCGTCCACTTCCACCACCCGCCCCGTTTCCACTTTGTTCAGCTCCGGGACACCTTCTTGATAAACGTCATACAACTGGGTGGCGCTGGTAAGATTGATGGTGAGTGCCGGACCAGATCCGGAAAGGATCTGCATGGTGAACGCACCGATGAAATCCTGGCTTATCGGGTAGGCCATGACGGTGCGCACAAAACCCACCAGGTCATCGAATTCGCCGTATCCCTGACCCTCGCTAAAGACCACCGGTGAAGCCTTCATGATGGGGGTCAGCTTGCCTGACACTTGCCCGTTCGCGTCCACCTCGATGGAGCGGAGGATATCGAAATCCAGCCGCAGCGCAGCGACCTTGTCTTTCACGATCGTCAACGCGGGCCGGATGGGAATCACCGGGGCCGACGTTGACATCGTCACCCTCACCACCCTGATCGGTGGATCGTTCGCCGGATCGTAAACGACAATCTGCGCGCCGGAGAGGGTGATGGTGACCTCATCGTAGGTTACGTCCGGCACCCCCGCTACCGTCAGGACCGTCGCGAAGTCGCGCAGGGAAGCAAAATTCATTTTGACCAGGGAGGTGGTTGCCGACGAGGAAGGGAAAACCGTGACTTTGCTCGTCGTGCCCTCCTGCTTGAGGGTCATGCCCGTCACGGTGGTACGCAGAGATAGAACGTCGGAGGCAGGCGTGTCACCAATAAAAGTGAGGAGGGCTCCCTTGCCTAACACGCGAGATGAAGATGTGTTGTTTCCACCGCAACTTGCCATGATCACGGCGGCCAATCCCACCATCAGGCCCACCGCCAGCATCCACTTGCGCATCAATCTCTCCCTATCTCCGTCCATCGAGGCAGCCCCGCGCCGCGTGCCCTTGCTCTTCTTCGCTCCGCAGCCGCTCCCCGCCAAGCCTCTGCCCTCTTTGTTCTGAACCTCTCCATCAGATGGTCAAAACATGCGTTCGGGTTTTCCGACAGCAAAACCCTCGCCCGATCTGCACAAAGGCCCTTCCTTAAATATAGTGAATCAGCCCAATAAGGCAAGGAAGAAGAATTGGGAGCAACGCCTGTCCGAGTGCGAGCGCCCAAGGCGGTTTGTCTGATCTGGTTTGCTGCGCGGCGATAACCTCGCGGCCGACTAGCGATGCAGGATCAAGGGACGTCAAGCCTTTCGAGTGAATGGCGCAATTCCCGCATCTCCTCCGCAGGTACGCGCAAACCACCGAACGAAGCGCGGTAAAAGCACTCGATAACCTTATGGCTCGCCGCACGCAGTTCTGAGGTGATCTTCTCGCGCGGGATGGCAGCCAGATGCTCCAGGGGCGCGCGCGATACGGGCCGCGCCAGACCTCTGCGGGCCCACACGCTGTCCAAGCGCCACATCAATTCCGCCAGCTCCTTTACCGCCGGCTCCAACTCCAGCGCAGGCCGGCGCGGTCCCGCCCGGAGGCCACTGGATTTCCACCAGGAACGCGCCAGGCCAACGACTGTCAGGATGAAGGCCGCCAGCAAGAAAACCAGGCCGAGCGCGCCAAAGGACCACAGGATTGTTTTACCCTGGGCCCATGCCCAGCGAGCCATTGTGCGCCAGTCTCCCTGGCGGAAGCGGACGGAGATTTCTGCCCATTCGGCTTGGACCCACTCACCGACGCTATCCCACCAATTCATCCTGAGTTGAGCCCGCAGCGCCTGATATTCCCCGTCGGGTGTGGGATCAGCCTCGATCCAACCCCGATCCGGCACATAGGCTTCAATCCAGGCGTGGGCATCAGCTTCGCGCACGACGTAGTGGCCGCCTTGCCGATTTCCTTCCTGGACGTTGAACCCCGTGACGTAGCGACATGGGATTCCCTGGAGCCTGAGCAGCACGGCTGCGGCGCTCGCGAAGTACTCGCAGTAGCCGCGCTTCTTCTCGAAAAGAAACTCCGCCACGGGCT
>JBGPAT010000430.1:0-2695 GCA_041480885.1 Anaerolineae bacterium | reverse complement strand
CGCACGGCCTTTTATCCTCTTGAATGAACGTCTGAAGCTTGCCTTATTGCCATCCTCCCCTGCGCTGGCCGGGGCGGAGGTTGAGCTCGTGGAGGAACCTGCCCGTGAGAAGCGACTCAAGAAGGCTCTTGAGCCTCTTGCCAAGGACTATGACTACATCGTCATAGATTGCCCGCCGTCGTTGGGGCTGTTGACGATCAATGGCCTCGTGGCGGCAAAGGATGGCGTGCTGGTTCCGGTTCAGTGCGAATATCTGGCCCTGGAGGGCCTTGGATTGCTGACGCAAACGATCCAGCGCGTGCGTCAGGCGTTGTTCCCGGATCTGAAGGTGCGCGGTGTGGTGCTGACCATGTTTGATCCTCGCACCAACCTCTCCAGCGACGTGGTCACAGAGGTGAATCGTCATTTCCCGGGGCAGGTATTCAAAGCCATCGTGCCGCGCAGCGTGCGCCTGGCCGAGGCGCCCTCGTACGGTCTGCCCATTCTTACCTATGCACCATCCTCGAATGGGGCACAGGCCTACGAAGCATTGACCCGGGAATTGCTGAAGAGCGATGGAGTGAGAATCACCGCGGCGAACAAGGAGTAGCTCATGCCCCCACGCTCAGGCCTCGGCAAGGGACTCGACGCACTCATTCCCGGCGGCTCACCAGCCGCCGGCGTTGGCGCGGCTCAGGTTCCGATCGACGCGATCGCGCACAACCCGCGTCAGCCGCGCCAGAGCTTTCCTGAAGCTCAGCTCCAGGAACTGGCTGCCTCCATCCGCGAACACGGCGTGATCCAGCCGTTGATTGTATCGCCTGCCATGGGCGGAGCCTACACCCTCATCGCCGGCGAACGGCGGCTCCAGGCCGCCCGCCGCGCCGGTCTCCGCACTGTGCCTGTCGTCGTTAGAAATGCCAGCGATCAGCAGCTTCTCGAGCTGGCCCTGATCGAAAACGTCCAGCGCGCCGATTTGAATCCCATCGAGGAGGCTGAGGCCTTTCGGCATCTCTCGAAGGAGTTTGGTCTCTCTCATGACGCGATTGCGGCGCGCGTAGCCAAGAGCCGCGTGGCGGTGACGAACACACTCCGGCTGCTGGACGCTTCCCCGGCCGTCAAGCAGGCGCTTGTGGATGCGAAGATCACGGAAGGCCATGCGCGTGCTTTGTTGGCCCTGACATCGGCGAAAGCGCAGGAAATCGCCTTGCACCGGGTCGTCAATCTTGACCTCAGCGTCAGGCAGGCAGAACTCCTGGCGCGGAAGCTCTCAGGGCGTCGACCGGAGGCAAAGAAGAAGCCGCGACGCAGCGCGGATGCCATGGATATTGAGAGGCGCCTGCGGGCCAGCCTGGGTACCAAGGTCGCGCTCACGCATGGTAAGAAGGGTGGGACGATCACGATCCACTATTACTCTGACGAGGAACTGGACGCCCTGCTGGAAAAATTGCTTTGACCGTTCCTCCAGCATGCACGGCTGGACGACGCCATGGTCTGCTGCCCCTTGCAAGCCCGGACGTGATCAGTGAGAATTCTGCACAATGCTGTAATTCATACGCTAAACAAATCGCAGCCGCTCGCCTCGGCCCTGGTGATCGATCATGGGGAGGTCGTCCGGGTCGGCGGCGGTGAATTGCTGTCAGAGTTTCATGGGGGAGAGAGACAGGATCTGCAAGGCCATGTGGTGCTGCCTGGCCTCATCGACGCGCATTTGCACCTTAAGCACTACGCGCTGTCGCTGCAAAAGATCGATTGCGAGACGGACGGCCTCGACGCCTGTTTGTCTCGCGTGGCAGAGAGAGCGCTCAAAGCCGCGGCCGGCGAATGGATTCTAGGGCACGGCTGGAATCATAACGTATGGGGTGGCTGGCCTTGTGCAGCCGACCTCGATCGGATTGCACCACATCAGCCAGTCTTCCTGACCGCGAAATCCCTGCACGCTGCCTGGGCCAACAGCGCTGCATTGCGACTGGCCCACATCAACGCAGACAGTTCTGATCCGAAGGATGGCACGATCCAGCGAGATGCACGCGGTGATCCCACTGGCATATTGCTGGAGAGTGCAGCAATGCTGGTAAGCCGTCTCATCCCTGAGCCTGGCGTCGACGAGCTCGTAGCCGCGCTGGATAAAGCTCAGTCGATCTTGTGGACACTGGGTCTGACCGGTGTGCATGATTTTGACGGCCCGGACTGCTTCATGGCTCTGCAGGCGCTTCAGGCCGAAGGCCGTCTCAAACTGCGCGTCACCAAGAGCATCCCCGTAGAACTGCTTGCGCAGGCCTGCGAGCTGGGGCTGAGCACCGGCTTCGGCAATGACTGGCTTCGCATCGGCTTGGTCAAGGCATTCATGGATGGCGCACTGGGACCGCGAACCGCTGCCATGTTTCAGGCCTATGCCGGCGAACCAGACAACAGAGGTGTTCTAGTCCTGGATGCAGAGCAGTTATTTGAACTGGGTCGCCGGGCAGCCCGCTCGGGTCTGGGCATGGCTGTGCATGCGATCGGCGACCGCGCAAATCACGAGGCACTGGATGCCTTTGAGCATCTGCGGGAATACGAAAGTGAGAACGGACTACCGCATCTCCGCCACCGCATCGAGCACGTGCAATTGCTGCACGCTGCCGATGCAGCGCGTTTCGCTCGCCTCAACATAACGGCTTCCATGCAGCCCATCCACGCCACATCTGACATGCTGATGGCCGAACGATACTGGGGG
>JBGPAT010000429.1:0-2705 GCA_041480885.1 Anaerolineae bacterium | reverse complement strand
TCGTGTCGGCATCTGACAAACGCTACCAGGCGATCATCCGTCTCGGCTCCACCACGGATACCTTCGATGCGGACGGAAAGCTGACCCATTCCTCTGGTCCCGTGAACGTCACCGAAGATCAGTTTGAGAAAGTCTTGAACACCTTCATCGGAGAGATCGAGCAGACACCACCGCCGTATTCAGCAGTCAAGGTACAGGGACGCAAGGCATACGAGATGGCGCGGCAGGGGGAAGAGGTGGAACTTGCGCCGCGCAAGATTACGGTGCATCATCTCGAAGTGCTCGAATGGGCACCTCCCGAAGCTGTCATAGACGTGCATTGCTCTTCCGGCACCTATGTGCGTTCGCTCGCAAATGACCTCGGCAATGCTCTGGGGTGCGGTGCGTACTTGGTGGGTCTGCGCCGCACGAAGAGCGGACGCTTCTCCCTGCGGGACGCCACCCCTCTGCGGAAACTGCAGGAGGCGTTCCATGCCGGCAACTGGTATCAGTATCTGATCCCGGCGGCGGAGGCGCTCGCCGAATGGCCGGCGATTGAGCTAAGCCCCGATGAGGTGGAAAACGTGCGCCACGGGCACCGCGTGCGCGCGGCCGCGGAAGCCAAGCCAGGCTTGGTACGAGGGGTCAGTACACAGGGTGAGTTGGTCGCCCTGATGGATCTGGTAAGCGGGGAAACTGGCGAACCAGAGTGGCAGCCCAAGAAAGTGTTCTTCTCGTAGCGAAATCCCAAATAGCGTCGCGCAATGCAAACGGGGATCTGAAGCTGGAATACGGACCGCTGGTGCTTCTAGACAATCTCGATGGCAGGCGCTTGCCCTGCCGGTGATCCCAGATGATTCACGTCCGCTCCCTCAACGACCTTTCACTGAAGAGCACCTGGCTCACAGTAGGTGTGTTTGATGGGGTGCATCGCGGCCATCAGCAGATCATCCAAAAGCTGACAGCGGGCGCCCGGCAGGACTCGGCGCCGGCAGTCGTGTTGACCTTCTGGCCGCATCCTGAGGCCGTGCTGAGAGCGGGTCAAGTCAAATGCCTGGCCATGCCGGACGAGCGTGCGGAACTGTTGTCCGCCATGGGGGTCGATGTGACCATTACCCAGCTCTTCGATCGCAGAGTGGCAAGCACTACTGCACACGATTTCGTCGCGGAGCTCAAGCGTCACCTGGATTTTCGGCACCTGCTGATCGGCTACGATTTTGCCCTGGGCCGGGAGCGCGAAGGCAATGCTGCCCGTCTTGCTAAACTTGGGCGGGAGTTGGACTATTCGCTGGAGGTGGTCGCGGCGCTGGGCGATGAAAGCGGCGTGATTTCCTCAACCGAGATCCGGAAACTGGTGGCAACCGGCGACGTTTCGGAAGCGGCGAAGCTGCTTGGCCACAATTACAGCTTGCATGGTCAGGTCGTTCATGGGGAGGGTCGCGGCCGAGAACTTGGCTTCCCTACGTCAAACATCGCGTACTCGGCCGAAAAGATCCTGCCTGCCAACGGTATCTATGCCTGCTGGGCGTGGCTTGGCGCTGCACGGCATCGGGCCGCGGTAAATGTGGGAGTGCGGCCTCAATTCCACTCCGATGCAGGCCCCCCGCTGGTTGAGGCACACATCCTGGACTTTGAACGTGAGGTGTATGGGATGGATGTCCGCCTCGAGTTCGTGGCGCGTCTTAGAGATGAAACGAAGTTCGCCTCGGTGGCGGCCCTGGTGGAGCAGATGGGCCGCGACGTCGGCCGGACGCGCCAATTGCTGTCCCTTGAATAGGGCATGTGGGATCGGCGGCGGCCCTTGAGACTGTCCGCAGAGCTTCATTGGCAAAATCCTCCCAGAAAAACTTGTGTGTGTGCTGTAGATGGCAACGTAGGCGATCGAAGGAGCTATCATGCCTGAACGCCGGATCTATCTGCTCTCTCCCCGGGAACTCAGCCCCGAAACGATCGCGGTAGCGTTTGCCAAGACTTCGCGGTCTCCCGAATCATTTCGTGAGATCGCCGCAGGCCTGAGTGACGATAAATCTGCCCTCTTCCATGAGAAGTGGGTCGTGGGCTATGGTCATGCATCTGTGGCAGAGCATGCCGTGCTGCACATCGCTTTCGAGGACGTCTCGCGGCTCGCGGTCGAAAGCATAGAATCCAACCGCCTGGCATCCTACACCGAAAAATCCACACGCTACCAGAAATGGAAGTCGGATGATTTTCATGTTCCGGCGGAGCTGACACAGCCGGCTCTGCGCGCTGAATATGTTGGTGTCTGCCAACTGCTCTTTGAGACGTATCTCGCCTCTCTTGAGCCGGTGCGGGCCATTGTCTTGCAGCGTGCCCAGCGGCGCGAAAATGAATCGGATGAAGCACTGGATCGGCGCCTGCGCTCCCAATACGTCGACGTGTGCCGCTTCTTGCTGCCCGCGGCTGCGCTGGCCAACGTGGGAATGACCGTCAACGCGCGCGTTCTGGAAAATGTGATCCGCAAGATGCTGTCGCACAAGCTTCACGAAGTCCGGCAGATTGGCGAGCAGGTGAAGCAGGTCGCCACGAGCGAGGTCCCGACATTGGTAAAGTACGCCGAAGCGGCGCCATATTTGATCGATGCGGCGGCCGAATTTGACAGATTGGGACTTGCAAATTGGGAGGCGAAATTCGCCAATCGTCGCTCCGCAGGTGCCATGCACACGCCGGGTGATTGGTGCAACTTGATCGGCTGGGACGAGGATGGC
>JBGPAT010000428.1:0-2707 GCA_041480885.1 Anaerolineae bacterium | reverse complement strand
TGCGGGCGATCTTCTGCGCGGCACAATCCATCGTGAGCGGCGACGTGCAGTTGGTGATGATCGTGGGCTTGGAAAGCAATAGTTCGGCCGCGCTGGTGTTCGGGGCAGCGGAGGCCGTGGGCCGGTGGAACTTGCTGCCGCGCGCTCGACTGGCGGTCCGCTCGCTGGCTGGGGCGGAGGGCGCCCTACGCGGGGCAGGGATCGCTTCGGGTGACGTGGCAATCGTCAAAGAGGGCGATGGCAGCGCCCGGCTGGTGAGTAATGTGCTCGATGAGTTGGAGGCTAGGCACGAGCAGTGGGGGCTGGTGTCCGCCGGCGGCTTGGCTCTGCTGCTGGAACGAACTTAATGAACCACGGAGGCGGGGACTTGAGTCTCCAGATGGTTCTCAATATGACGGTGAGAGATTTGGAATCAAGCGCCCTGCGTCCGGACAGCCAAAATCGCATACTCGGTACTCTCGGTGTCTCTGTGGTGAAAGAAGATGAACACAGTCTACCTTGCCCTCGGCACCAACCTCGGTGATCGCCTTGCTAACCTGCGCGCGGCGGTGAAGGTCCTATCACCCGAAGTCAAGGTCCTGGCCGAGTCAAGAATCTACGAAACACCCGCCTGGGGCTACGAAGATCAGCCGCCCTTCCTTAATATGGCGGTCAAAGCCGGGACGGAACTGGCACCTGAGGCGCTGCTGGCTCATCTGAAACGACTCGAAGGTACGTTGGGGCGCAAGCAGACGTTTCGCTGGGGCCCACGCTCGATTGACATCGACATCCTGTTCTATGACGAGCTGATCGTGCATGCACCGGGCTTGACCATCCCCCACCCGCGCCTGCAGGAGCGCGCCTTTGTGCTGGTGCCGCTGGCCGATCTCGCGCCGGACTTGGTACATCCGGTGCTGGCCCGGGCCGTCCGGCAGCTCCTGGCAGACGTTGATAGCACGGGCATTGTCCCTGTTTCCGATTGACAGCGGACACCGCCATCGACCGATCCATCCGCGTATCGACCCCAATCTTTCGATGCCCGCCCTGATATAATCCGCGCACTGCATGGAGGGGCGCATGAACGACTTCAAGCCTCTGAACTGGACTCCCAAGCCCGGCGTTGGTATGACAGTTGCACGCCGCACTGACGGGGGCATGAACCTGACCTTCACCGACATGTCCGAGGCGACGGTGAGCGCATGGCACGATTTCGCCCTCGAGCACCTGTTAGGCGCCGATCGGCGTACGCGCAATCTCTACGACCTGCGCGGCGTCAAGGATCTCAACGAGCAAGCCGTGCGGACCGCGGTGGAGGTCAACAGCGATCCGTCGGCACGCGACATCCGCTTGGCAGTCGTGGTGGCGAGCGAGAATGCCGCCAAAGCCATCCGTCAGATTGCTGCGCTGGCCCTGCCCGAGACGGCGGCGGCCATGAAGATCTTCACTGACATGAAGGGGGCCGAGGCTTGGCTCTCCCGCCCGCTGGACCAGATTCCATAATCGCAAGTGCCGCTTGCCCAGCCGCGAAGCGTGCGCTTTCAGAGTGAGAAGCACCGGGACAACTGCGAAGCGTGCCTGCCTGCACTGTGTTCTGTCATCGTGGCAGGCAATCGTTCTGTTCTGTAAGGAGATTACTTCGTGCCCCTACGCGGGATCTGCGACGACGCTGCCCCAAGCGGCTCGCTGGCGGCCGCATTGAATAGAAGAGGCGGCTCGCAATGATATCCAACAAATGCATCCGCTGAAGATCGGATCTCACACTTTTGACTGGGGCACCCGGACGTACGTCATGGGTATCCTCAATGTGACGCCAGATAGCTTCTCGGGCGATGGCATCCTCGCCAAAGGCGATGGCATTGCAGTCTCACTCGAGCAGGCGCGGCGCTTTGTGGCAGCCGGAGCGGACATCCTGGATGTGGGCGGCGAATCGACGCGTCCCGGCTCGCAGCCGCTGCAGCTTGAAGAGGAGCGGCAGCGCGTGATCCCCGTGGTCAAGGCGCTGGCCGGCGAATTCCCCGAGGCAGTCATCTCAATCGATACCTACAAAGCTGTCATCGCGCAGGAGGCGCTGGACGCCGGCGCAACAATGGTCAATGATGTCTGGGGCCTGCGCGCCGATCCCAAGCTGCGTGATGTAGTTGCGAAGGCAAAGTGCCCCGTCATGCTGATGCACAACCGCAGTAATCCCGCCAGCGTGGAGGTGCGCGCTCAGCTCGGCAATGCCTATATCGGCGCCGACTATCAGCACCTGATCGAGGACGTCAAGCGTGAGTTGATGGAAAGCGTTGCCCTGGCCCACGGAGCCGGCATCTCCGATGAGCGCATCATCCTCGACCCGGGCATCGGCTTCGGCAAGAAAGTGGAGCATAATCTGGCGCTCATCAACCGCCTGGATGAGATCCGGGCGCTGGGCTTTCCGGTGATGATCGGGTCTTCGCGCAAATCATTCATCGGGTACACGCTCGACCTGCCCCCCGATCAACGCCTCGAAGGCACCGCTGCCACCGTGGCGGTGGGGATCGTGCGCGGTGCGGACATCGTCCGCGTGCACGACGTCGAGTTGCTGATGCGCGTGATCAGGATGACGGATGCACTCGTACGGGTCAAGAGTCTCTCTGCCTCATGATTCTTGAGCAGGAACCTGCAGCGCCATGAACATTCTTGACTTGAGAACCGTGCTATTGAGCTACGTCGTGAGCAATGCCGTCTGCGCCATCGGCATGGGTTC
>JBGPAT010000427.1:0-2720 GCA_041480885.1 Anaerolineae bacterium | reverse complement strand
CTAGCGCTGCAGCTGAGGCCGGCAGTGAAAGCGAACGAACAGGGAATGCCGCCTCGCCCGCCATACCCAGCGCTTCCCGGCTGGTGGCGAGGATCTTGAGATGTGGAGCGGCGTGCAGGAGCGTATGAGCTGCCTGCGCACAGGCTTCGATCAAATGCTCGCAGTTGTCGAGCAACAGCAGCAAGTTCTTGTGGCCCAGGTAATCCTTCAGGACGTCGAGGAACGCGCGCCCCGGCTGCTCGTGCACGTTGAGCGCACTTGCGATGGCCTGCGGAACCAGCGCCGGATCGGATAGCGTCGCAAGTTCAGTCAGCCAAACGCCGTCTTTGAACTCATCCACCACATCCGCCGCAACCTGCAGCCCAAGGCGCGTCTTGCCCGTGCCGCCCACGCCCGTTAGGGTCACCAGTCTTGTTCGCCCAAGCAGTTCGCTGAGTTCGGGTATCTCCTTGTCCCTGCCCACAAAACTGGTGAGCTGGACAGGCAGGTTGTTTGGGACTCCATTAAGTGATTCGAGCGCCGGGAATTCCTGCTGGAGATCTGCAGAGACGACCTGCCATAGATGCTCCGGGTTCAGCAGGCCCTTCAAGCGATGTTCCCCCATGTCGCGCAGACTTACCTCCGAGGCCAGTTCTCCGCGCACGAGCTCCGCGCTGGCATTGGAAAGCAGGATCTGCCCTCCGTGGGCGGTGGACATCACGCGCTGGACGCGCGCCATCGTTGAGTAGCCGGTGTAGCCGCCGGAGACGTCCGCGGAGCCTGCGGCCTGGGCCGCGCCGGTGTTGAGTCCCATGCGCACCTTGATGGGTGTCTCCCCCCAGTTCTCCGTTTGCAGTCTGCGCTGCGCGTCCAGTGCAGCATCGAGTCCATCACCGGCCGTGTGGAACGCGGCGCAGAAGGCATCGCCAATGATCTGGAAGACATAGCCATTGTGCGCCTCGATGGCGGAGCGCAAGATGGCATGATGACGCGCCCGCAACGCCTCCCAGATGTCACGATGCTCCTGGGCGAGCTTAGTGCTGCCTTCGATATCGGTGAACAGGAAGGTAACCGTGCCGGTGGGCAGGCTAGACATCGTCCTGCTCCAGCGCGTATTTCACGGCTTGATCGAGGGTCATCGTCCGGCCTTCCGCAGTGGCTCGCGCAAATTCGGCGTCATCAAGTTGGGATCGCGCGCTGGCCATGCATTGCTCGTAGTCTGCGTAGGCCCAGGGCCACATTTTCACAGTGGTTCCAAGAGAATTCAGCAATGACTCGCCCGCCGCCAGGAGAGTGGCAGATCGCCGCGGTTGGCCGCCAGCCTCAGCGACACACGCGTACAGGACGAGATCTCCGCCGATCTCGTAACCGTATCCAACCGTCCCTGCAAGCGCCATGGCTTCCCCGCAGAGTGCTGCGGCTTTCTTGAGATCTCCTTGACCCAACATCGCCCTGGCCAGGGTCCCAAGGGCTTCGGAAGTGTCTTCCCTGTCGCCCAGATTTTGGAATAGTGCTAACGATCGCTGACCAAACGACGCCAACTCCACCCAGTCCCGCTGCCCCCATGCGATGGTCGCCAATTGCTTTAACTGCTCAGCCAACGCCCACTGGTCGCCCGCAGCCTGGAGAAGAGCGAGGCTCTCCTCCAGCAGAGGACGCGCGGCTGCATAGTCAAATCGTTCGGTTGCGGCGCCCAAGCCTCGCAACGCATATCCCAAAATCCACACGTCCTTCGCCTGCCGGGCGAGCGCCACAGACTCCTCGAAGAACGGCTTGGCGGAGGCGGCATCGTTGATATTTATGCGGCGCCATCCCATTAGGAGAAGTGCAAAGGATGTCCACCATGTGTCACCCAGATCCCGCCAAATCTCCAGGGCCTCTTCATACCAATTGTCAACCTCGTCTGTCGTCCACATTTGCATTGCCATGGTGGCTGCAGCAGTCAGTGCCTTCGCCCGAGCCGGTGTCCGTTGTCTCTCTGGAGCTCTTGCCAGCGCGGCCTTAAGCCATCTCAGACCCTCCCTGCGATAGCTGCACAGATTCCAAAACCAGAACGCGGCGCCTGCCAGACGCAGGCCGCGCTCGGCATCTCCCCCAGACGAGGGCCACTGCAGCGCCGTGCGGATATTATCGTGCTCCAGCTCGATCCGATCCAAACATTGGATTTGCTCCGGACCTCTTAGCTTGGGCTCCGCCTCCTCGACCCATTGCATGAAGTACTTGAGATGCCGGTCGCGCACCGGTTCGCTTTCCACCTGATCGATCAACTTTTCAGCCGCGTACTGTCGCACCGTCTCCAATAAGCGATAGCGAAACACCCCACCTTGGTCGTCCGCTGAAATGAGGGACTTGTCCATCAACCGGGATAGCAGGTCCAGCACGTCGGAAGTCTCAATCCCATCCCCCACGCAGATGGCCTCGGCCGCGGGCAGCGTCCAGCCTCCCGCAAACACCGAGAGCCGCCGCAGCAGGGCGCGTTCAGCCTCCGACAACAAGCCGTAGCTCCAATCAATCGTGGCGCGCAGAGTCTGCTGCCGCGGCAGCGCCGTGCGGCTACCGCCCGTCAGCAGGCGGAAACGATCGTCGAGGCGCTTTTCCAATTCCTCGACCGGGAGCACTTTCAGGCGGGCGGCGGCGAGTTCGAGCGCCAGCGGAATGCCGTCCAGCCGATGACAGATCTGCGCCACGGCCGGAGCATTGAAGTTCGTAACCGCAAAGGAAGGCTGCACCAGCAAGGCGCG
>JBGPAT010000426.1:0-2724 GCA_041480885.1 Anaerolineae bacterium | reverse complement strand
TTAGCTTATTTGCTGGTGCAACGGGGGGATCGAGAGGGAGCCTGCACGATCTACGCCAAATATGAGCCACTTCTCCGCGCCTCGACTGATGGGTTGATGGTCGCCTGGGTATTGGGTAACTGGGGAACTTCGAGAACCGCTTTGCGGCGCGACGATCCCGCTGGCAGAGCGCTGCTGGACGAAGCCCTTTCGCTAGCGCGCACCCTTGAGGATCCATTCTGTTACGTCTTGTGTTACTCCAGCCTCGGCGATTGGGCGGTGCTGCAGGGAGATTATGCAGCTGCCCTCCGGTATTACCTGGATTCCCTGGAATGGCGGCGGCGCCTGGGCACACGCTGGATCATCGCGTCGGGCTTATGGCAGGTCGCAAACACAATGCGTTTGCAAGCTGATTACTTGCGGGCTGAACCCGTGTACGCCGAGGCGCTGGCATTATCGCGTGCCCTCGCCGATCAGCGCAGCGAGGCACATATTTCCCAGGAACTCGCCGCCGTAGCCATGCATCTGGGCGACCTGCAACGGGCGGCAACCCTGCTCGAACAGAGCCTCTCAGCGTTCCGAAGATGGGAGGATGCACTCGGAGCCGCTCGTTGCCTGATGGGATTGGCGGACCTGCAACTCGTGCTGGGACAGCCGGAGAAAGCTGCGCGAGTGCTGAGTTTCATTGAGCCATGGCTCCAGTCGAACAAGGTCCAGCTGGTGCACTTTGACCGAAGCAACCACGCGCGCAGCCTTGAGGCTGCGCGGAAACAGCTTAGTAACGTGACCTTCGCTAGGGTGCAGGCAGCCGGAATTGAGATGACCCTGGAAGAAGCGATCGCTTCGGTTTTGCGGCCAACGTAGGAGCCAGTGCCTAGTTTTGTTCCGAATGCGGAATCGAGGGTAAATGCCAGGTTGAAGGCCATGAGGTTGTTTGTGGCCAGGCTATTGCTAGAGATGCGGCTCGGATTCCAAGCGAAGTCCAGGATTTTGGCCGGGCACCGATTTTCGGTAAGGCTCAGGTCTGTGCCGACGCTCGAATCTCGGAAGGCAACATTCAAGCGGGGCACATTGGCAAGTAGGGGTTCTGCATCAGCTTGCCGTTAGCCTCGGAGTTTTCTGGCAGTTGCCCGGCAATCGTGCGTTCAACCAGAATGTCTGGCTACAAAATGCGGGGTCTTCCCTTTGTGGGCAAGGAAATTGAATGTGACCGACCAGGCACTTGAGCCCTGAACTTACTGATTAAGAGTCAGTCGCTCAAGCCGTCTATAGGGTCCGCGCTGGCCCACAACGTGTAGATACAGCCTCATTTACGGGTGAATCTTTCTGTAGCGTACATAGTTGCTGCAGCGTGTTAGCGTAGTTGCACCGGCTCCTGCGCCTGGCACCTGTTACCCAAAGGCTGACGGAATCCACGTTGCCCCGGTCCCGGCGTACACCTCGTCAGCGGGTGGTGGATCTTGTGGCCTTCGCTGTGCATAACCCGGCTGCACGACTTGCGGGAGCAGCCAGGGAGCGATCCAGGCGCCATGCACGTCGATTCGCGGAACTTTGGATCCGTTGAGGGCCCCCGAGATTGCCAGATATTGTTGCGTGAGCTCCAGCTTCCGCATAGGCCCCATCCGAGCCCGCAGCACGGGTCCAAATGGTTGCGGACTGGACCGCGCTCCAAGCAGAATAGGCTGCCTGAGACTTGGCGTCGGCTATACTGAAGTGGGGTGGGCATCACTTTTCTCGAGGAGGCAGGGAAATGCAGACCAGCAACTCGTCAGCTTTGCCTGATGAAAAGTCGCAAGCCATGCCCGGCGACCATCTCGTGCCAAATGCAATGGCCATGACCACCAACGGAATCACGATCAATGCACCACGCGAGCACGTGTGGCCCTGGATTGTGCAGATTGGCGCTGGCCGTGCCGGGTGGTATAGCTATGATTGGATCGATAATGGCGGCCACGCAAGCACAAAATCAATCCTGCCAGAGCACCAGCAGTTGAAACCGGGGGACCTCGTGCCCGCAATTCCAGGTACGACAGATGCGTTCTTGGCCGCGGTGGTTGAGCCCCCGCGGCATTTAGTTTTGACTGTGCCCGGGGGAAAGGGCAGCAACCAAGTGAGCTATGAGTTCCTCTTGGTGCCGATGGACCAGGATCACACAAGACTCATTGTGCGAGGGCGCATTTCACATGGCTGGCCTAGTGCCCCGAATGCTGGAGCTGCGTCATCAACTCCTCGCACCTTCATTGAGCATGTCTACAGCGTGTTGGGACGCATCCCGCGGCCGCTGACGTTGGGCGTGGCCTATGTTGGCCACCGTTTGATGGAGTCTCGGATGCTTCACGGCATCAAGCGGCGGTCGGAAGAGATGTCTCGCTGTCGATGAGCGCGCCTGTTTGCTGTTATAGAGTCGCGTTTCCTATTTCGGGTGCCCCTGGGACTCCAGTCTCCGGGGCTTTCGGCGGCCCCGCGGCGCAATTGTCCCGCTTTGCGGGATCTTCGACCGTGACACGCTGTGGAAGCCGTGGAGGCCTGAAGACGGGTTTACCCGTAGTCTTGTCACCAGATACCCGCTTTTTCACGCTGGAGGCCCCGCATACGGCTTTGCGTGAAAGTCTTAATCAGCAAGCGCCGCGCGCCAGAAATGGCGCGATAATTTGGAATGACCCTTATCGATTCCGCCGCTGCTGTTGAGCCATAGCGTTGGGCGGCAGATCACTTTTCAATCGAGCAGGAGCAAGCACTGATGAC
>JBGPAT010000425.1:0-2731 GCA_041480885.1 Anaerolineae bacterium | reverse complement strand
GATTCCATTGTTCCTCGCCCAGCCCTCGCAGCTACCCGTAAAACTCATTGTTCCTCATTGTTTGGGCATCGGCCCGCGTTTTGCCGTACATTCCCCTCCCTAGGCGCGCTTCTCCAGATAAGAATGCGGTCAAGAGACCGTATTGCGTGTGACCGAGCAGGGACTTTCGCCGCGTGGCCGCCTTCGGGCGAGCGAGCCTCAGGCGAGCGTCGCCCATCCCGGTTCCCTCAGGAACCGGGGCCTGTGGCCAACGCAAGTCCGTGCGACACGAGTCGCACGGAAACCCGCCACCCCTCCAATGGCCGCCGCCCTTGCCTGACCGTCAGGGCAGGCGGACCGAACGTGCTGGGATAGTTCCTGTTATGATGCCGCCATGCGAAGGGGCACTGATCCTGGACACGGTGCGGGAATACCGGGTTCCGCGACGGTAACTCAGGTCTTGCCCGAAAAGAAAACGTTGCAGCTCGAGGGCCTGTATCTTGGCCAGAGATTGCTCGAGATGTCCATCAAGATCGGACGGAGCCTGGTGATCGCCGATTTCTTGACTGACAGGAACGGGGTCATTGCCCAAGCGGACGAACAGCACGATTTCCGGGTCCCCCCAGAACTGAGGAACTCTTCCGATTGGCGGCTTTTCCAGGAGTTGCTGGTACAGGCGGATGTCATCATCATCGGAAAGGCTTATCTGAAGCGGGTCTCCGCCCTGGGTAGCCGCGCCGAGAACATCCTCTCTCAATTTGAGGCCGGCGGAGGATTTGACTCACTCGGCAAATGGAGGCTCGAAGCCGGGTACCAGAATAGCAGTCCGGACCTGGCCATCGTTTCCCGCAGCCTTGACCTTGACTTCCCCGAAGCCGCCTTGAGAGGCGACCGAAGAAGAGTAGTCTTCACCACTCTTGGCATGGCTGACTCCGACAAGGCCAAAGCTTTGAGAACTTCGGGCACACTCGTGATCGGCAGCGGCGAGGCCGGCGTGGATGGGAACCAGGTGATCGACACCCTGAGCAATCGAATGGGTTATCGCGTGATCATGATGGCTACCGGGCCAAGTGTGCTTGAGCTTCTGCTTCAGGCAAAACGCCTGGACCTTTTGTACGTTACTGAGGCTCAGCTGGAAATCCCATTCGATGACCCCGCCACGGTCCAGACCATTTTGCCGGGAGGAAAAAAGGTTAGTGACCTGCAGGACTTCCAGCTTGCGCATCAGTATTTGCAGGAAAATGTGGCTACTCAGGATGGCTCACTTATATCGCAGTTGTTCTTAAGGTACGACAGGAAAAGCGTATTGACTCGCTGAGGCTTCATGTCCTCGACCTTTGGGGCCATCGCGGGCATCATTCGATCGTCAGAGGGATTGCCTTTCTGCGGCGCAACCGGAACTGGCGCAATTGATGTGTGAGGCTATGCAAACCGCCTATGTCAGACGCCCAGCGGCCCGCAGATCTGGCGCCTGCTGCACCTCTTTAGCGCCGTGCACCCCAAATACGCGTTTTCCCGGAACTCTAGTCAGACTTGGCGGGCATTGACCGCGGGAACCAAGACCGCGACAACCAGCTTCCCACAGAGGGGGAGTCAAAACGACAACTGAACTGATCCTGATTCGGCACGGCTACACGGTGCGGGTCAACGGCGATTACGTCCACGCTCCTCTGACGCCGCTGGGACAACGGCAGGCTGCGCAGACGGGGCAGTACCTATCCTCAAGTCAACGACCGCTCGACGGCCTCTACACAAGCCCCCTGCGACGCGCGCAAGAGACCGCCGCGATCATTGCCTCCGAGATTGGCGGCACGTCTATTATAAAAATCGGCATCCGTGAGGTGGAGGGACTTGAGGTCCCGGCGCTGGCCATGTATGAACTCGCTTCAATTTCCGACCCTGTGGAAGACTACCTCGACGACAGAGCCGGCAAGTCAATCCACTGGCCCATCAAGGGTCGCGTCTCCAAGTCATTACTGCAGATCATTTCCGCGCATGCAAACCAACGCGTGGTCGTGGTCGCCCACAGCGGCGTGATCTCATCCATTCTCGCTTGGTACCTGCCCGAAGAACGGGGGGAATGGTGGCTCACTATGGTGAGGAATTGTTCGCTCACCCGGCCGGCAGTGGACGAAGCCCGGCTTCAAGTCCTGGGTGTCGACGAGACGCAACACCTCTCGTCGGAGGTGTTGAACTCACAGCCGCCCGATCGGGCGGTGCAACTTGCCAAAAGAGTACTGGCGATGCTAAAGCGGTCACCGCTCGGTCGTCGGCGCTCCTGATCTGGGGAATCGCCCTCATCGGAGCAAGTCTTCTATACCGGTTGATTCCTGTTGAATTGTTTTCCGCGCGCGGTTTTGGCCCGCGGTGGCCTCCTGCAGCGGTGTCGGGAGCATCCTCAGTAGGGCTATTCATCGCCGCGTTCACGTGCGACACCGGTCAGTCACACACTGAGCTCCGAGTCGTTCGCGTTATCTCGTACTGCAGTATCGTTATATGGGCGTGTGGCGCCTCTCCCATTCAGCGGTCTTGGCCGGGTGGGGCCCAAGCTGACGGCCACTCGGCCCAATGGATTGAATTGCGTGGGTCATGCTTTCTGACAGCGGGGGCAGACGTGCGTGCCGCGCTGCCCGACGACGAGCCTCCGGATGGCTGTGCCGCAGACAGGACAAGGTTTGCCTTCGCGGCCATACACCCGAAACTGATTCTGGAAGTCTCCGCCGCGATAGACCCAGTCGATGCTCGAGCCGTT
>JBGPAT010000424.1:0-2734 GCA_041480885.1 Anaerolineae bacterium | reverse complement strand
GGGTCGTTTTCCATTACAATCACTGCATTACCAACTCAAAGGAGGCAGAGCGCATGCGACCTGTCTATGCCATATCCGGCGGGGTCTCCAAGTTCGCCAAAGCCCGCCCGGACAAGACTTTCCAAGCCGTCATCAAAGAAGCGTACGACTATGCCATCGAAGACATCGGGCTCGACTTCCCGACATTCACGCGCGTCGTGGATGGCTCGGTCGCATCGTACTTCTCGGACCATTTTGCGAGACAGTTGATGGCTGGCATTATGGCCCAGGACTACCTGGGGCTGTGCCCCAAGCCCAGCCATCGCGTGGAGGGCGGCGGAGCAACCGGCGGAATCTGCTTCCAGGAAGCGTGGAAGTCCGTGGCCAGCGGTCACATGGACGTGTGTGTGGCATATGGCTTCGAGACCATGTCGCACGTCGAAACCTGGAAGGGCAATGAGTTCATCGCACTGGCATCGGATGTGTCGTTCGACTACCCTGTGGGCGGGTTCTACTCAGGCTACTATGCCATGATGGTGACCCGTCACATGAAGGAGTTCGGGACGACGGTGGAGCAAATGGCGCACGTCAGCGTGAAGAACTACATCAATGCCTTTCACAACCCGTACGCGCAGAAGAAGCAACGCATCACGGTCCAGGACGTCCGCAATTCGCCGATGGTGGCTTGGCCGCTCACACGGCTGGACATCTGCGTCATGTCAGATGGCGCGGCGGCTGTGGTGCTGGCATCCGAAGAAGGAGTCAAGAAGCTGGAGGCGGCCGGCGCGAAAATCGCGCGGCCGCTGGTGAAGGTGACGGGCATTGGCCGCGGCACCGACGCCATGCGCATGGGCGACCGTCCCCATGTGGACTACGACAACTTCATGGAGAACTACTCGACGGAGCAGGAGAGATCGTCGGACGAGACACGCAAGTACTACCGGGATTTATGGAACAAAGGCACCCGCTATCCCGGTGTCCATTCGTTTCGTGCCGGCCGGACTGCCGGAAACATGGCTTGGAAGCAGGCGGGCATCAAGGAGCCGCTGAACGAACTGGACTTCGTCGAACTTCACGACGCGTACACTTCATCTGAAGTCCAGACCTACGAGGACCTGGGTCTGTGCCGATATGGTGAAGGCGGACCGTTCGCGGAATCAGGCAAGGCCTTCCTGCCGAACATCGACTACGGCCTGAAGCTCAAAGACAAGACGACTTGCGCGGTGAATCCCTCGGGCGGATTGATGGCCTGCGGTCATCCGGTCGGAGCCACCGGGCTGATGCAGGGAGTGTTTGCAACCTGGCAAGTGCAGGGCACGATCAAGAAGCATTTCCGCGACGAACATCTTCAGGTGAAGAACGCGAAGCGTGGCGCGATCCATTCGCACGCGGGCACAGGCACGTACGTGACGGTTTCGGTCTTGGAAAGAGAGGGATGAGCGATGTCCAAGCTCCCATCCAGAAAAGACGAGACGCTCGGCGGATACATCGTGCACGGCGTACCCTTTCCCGTTAACACGGACGAGGAAGCGCTGGAATTCCTGAAGCGCATGGCCCCCATCCAGATTGAGCAGGAGTACAAGATCACCTACCTGCATTCGTATGGACAGGACAGTCCGTGGTTTGCGGGCGTTGCGAACAAGCATTTGCTGGCCTCGCGGGACGCGGCGAGCGGCTACACCTATGCCGTCCCACGCGGCCATGATATGTATTCGGGCGAGGAAACCAAGTGGATCGACATCACGAACATGCCCGCACGCGTGCATGCATTCACGGTGTGCTACTTCGGCTCGGAGGAGTTCCTGCCGGAGTGTCCGTTCGTGCTGGCGCTCATCGAGTTCGAAGGCGTCAATACGCTGCTCCTCACCCGCCTGATGGGAGTTGACCCCGCCACACCGTCTCTCGAGTGGATCGGAACGCAGGTCACGCCGCATTTCCTGCGCAATTCTAAGCTCAAGCCGACGGATGTATATTTCAGTCCGGCAAAAGGCTAGAGCAGATTATCTGCCTGCATTAGCCTTTGCTGATCGAAGATGCGATGGAGCCCCGCGCCAAGCGGGGCTCCATGATTTTCTGCACGTGCTCACGCAGCCTGTGCCGGCCTGGCCTGCCGCACTAGAGTCCGTCCCAGCCATACTTTTTGAGGTCCACCTTGTCCTTGACGAACACCACGCCTTCTTTCTGCAAAAGCTGGCGTTGTTTCTCCGCGCCGGGGCGTTCGCTGATCTTGCCCTGTGAGTTCATCACCCTCTGCCAGGGCACATCGTCGGGGCAGGCTGCCATGGCGCCACCCACCCAGCGCGGCCCAAAGGCCCGATAGGTATCGAGGCCGATGCCGGAAGGTGGACTCAGCATCAGGGCGATCTGTCCGTAGGTGGCGATCTTCCCGCGCGGAACTCGGCACACGAGCTGCCAGACGCGTTCGTTGAATTCTTGCCGGCTGGGTGGTGAGGAATACCGCATGGGTAAGTCTCTTGGCCAGGACAGGCGATTGCCGGCCGGAGGCACTCTTCGCGGTCGTTGCGGCGCTCTGTGCGATCGCCGCAACGACATCAAGGGTTGAGAATCGCCTCGATAGCGTTGAGTTCAGCCGGATTGAATTTCAGATTGCTCAGCGCGGCGAGATTCTCTTCCAATTGCCTCACGCTGCTGGCGCCGATCAGAGCGGAAGTGACCACCGGCTGCCGGAGCACCCAGGCAATGGCCATCTGCGCAAGGGATTGGCCGCGATTCAACGCGATTTCGTTCAGCTTCC
>JBGPAT010000423.1:0-2735 GCA_041480885.1 Anaerolineae bacterium | reverse complement strand
GTAATATTCCCACAAGCAGATCACGTTGCGGAGCGATCGCGTAAGTTAGAAATCCGAGGCCCAAGCCAGTCGCGACGGCATTGATCCAGCCGTATGCCGGCTTGTAGTCTGCCGACCAGCTCACGACCAGTAGCAGAATCCCCAAGTACAGCACGCCAACTACTGCAATCAAGACCAGCAAACCGGTCTTTGACTCGGCCTGAGGCCCCAGCGCAATTTCAATGATCACAGCAATAGCGAGCACCACGATACTGCCGATCGCTGACGGCAGTATCGATATCCGGTGTTCCCGGGGAGTAGAGCCGAATGGGGTGGATTTCTTGGCCATTTGCCAGTTTGGATAGCGAAGCGTCCGCAATGCTCGCTGCGAGCGTACCAACCTACGACTGATGCGGCCGCCAAGACTCTTGACTGAGGTGCGTCGCTGCCCGGTTGAGCATAACATATGGGGCACCGCTTTTCTATTTGATCTTCTTTACAGAATCGTCGGGATAGAACTGTCCGATGCTGATGACACTAGCTAGCGACGGAACAAAGCGCATGTGTATGAAAGGCGTGCACCTCCATCCGAGTCCGTTGATAGCGCTTGGCCAATCGCGAAGAGGCGGGCGGGAGCTGGCTCTGCACCATCACCGATGAGGATCGTTCCAGAGAAGTCCTGTCCAAAATATCGAATAGGCCGTTCTGATATAATCATGCTAGTGCCGCGTTGGTCAGGAGGGGAGCGCGCCGGCGGCGGCCCAACCGAGCTTAAGAATGGGCGTGATTGTGAGTATGACAACCCACTTTTCTCTGGACCAAATTGACGAAGCTGTGACGGCACTGAAAACCTGGACGAACCTCCGACCGCGCTTCGCGCTGATTCTGGGTTCCGGCCTGAACGACGTGATCGAGTCCATCCTGGCACCAGATGCTATCCCTTTTGGCCGACTGCCGCATTTCCCAGTTTCCACTGTTACAGGTCATGTGGGGCGGCTGGTTTTTGGTACCCTGGAATCTCAGAGCATCATGGTGATGCAGGGTCGGGTCCACTTCTATGAAGGGTACAGCATGGCAGAAGTGACTCTGCCTGTCCGAGTCATGGAGCGCTTCGGAATCGAGACGCTGATCGTCACCAATGCTGCCGGAGGAGTCAACCCCGAATTCTCGGCTGGCGACGTGATGCTTATCACCGATCATCTGAACTTTCTGGGGATGATGGGGAACAACCCTCTTGTGGGGCCGAACTATGATGAGATCGGCCCCAGGTTTCCCGACATGAGCCAACCGTATGATCGCGGCCTCTGCGCGTTGGCGCGTGAGGTGGCTGTCAGCAACCAGATCCACCTACGCGAAGGTGTCTACGCAGGACTCAGCGGTCCGTCGTTTGAGGGGCCAGCCGACTTGCGATTCTTACGATTGGCCGGTGCGGATGCCGTGGGGATGTCTACTGTTCCGGAGGTTATCGTCGCCAGGCATGGCGGGCTGCGCGTCCTGGGCTTTTCGGGAATCAGCAACAAGGCCAATCTGGACGGCTCTACGGTCACCACCCACGAGGAGGTGATCGAGGCGGGCAAAGTAATCGCCCCTAAGATGGGCCAGCTCATCGCCGGCGTGCTGCAGAAGTCATAGGCGGGAGAGTGCCAACCATCTATCAGTTTCTGGGCACCCACGAAGTGCTCATCTATATCATGCTGGCGATCGCCGCCATGTTTGGACTCCGTTGGCTGTGGCGTTCATGGAACGAGTGGCGGCGTGCCGCATACAATCTTGAGAGGGAGTTTGCTCTTCGGCGCATGGGCCAGGCGATCGCCTCGCTGGCCCTGATCATGGTCTTGCTATGTGGGGAACTGGTTACGGCTTCGTTTATCTTTCCGAATTTGCCAGCCTCGCTTTTTGTCGCCACGATTACGCCAGACCTGCTAGCCACGCCGACGGGGACGATTTCGGCGGAGCTGGCAACCCAAATCGCGTTGACACCGCGCCCGGCGGTCGCGGCCGGCGCGGGGCAGGGTTGTGTTGCCGGGAGAGTGGACATCACGGCTCCTAAGGATGGCAGCGAAATCCACGGCACTGTTGACATCCGGGGTACCGTCAATGTCTCGGAGTTTGGCTTCTATAAGTACGAGGTCTCACCTGCTGGCACCGACACGTGGGCGACAATCTCGGCGGGTCGTGATAAGGTCGTAGACGCATCGCTTGGCCAGTGGGACACGACGGTCCTGACGCCCGGCGACTACCAGCTGCGCCTGGTTGTGACGGATAATCAGGGACAATCGCTGCCCGCATGCATCATTGCGCTGCGGATCGTGCCTCAGCCATAGGAGAATATGTCTGCGATTCAGATGCGCCCAGTCGTCGCTGCTGATCTGCCCGATTTGATGGGCCTGGATCATTCTTCCAGCAGCGAATATGTCTGGCAACTCGAGTTGCGTCGAGAGGCGCGCGACGCGCTGACCGTCGCCGTCTTTCGCGAAGTGCGTCTGCCCCGCCCAATCGCGCTCACGTATCCGAACAACCCATTCTCGTTGATAGAGACATGGACGAGCAAAGCCATGGTCTTGGCGGCAACCTCGGCAAATGAGATGGTGGGTTATCTCGCGCTCACCGAGCGCCCCTCGTCGCTGGCATGGATTACCGATCTGGTGGTCGCGCCTCGTTGGAGGCGCCAGGGGGCGGCTGGCGGGATGCTGTCGGCGGCTCAGGAATGGGTGCGGGCACGCGGCCATCGTAGACTTTTTCTCGAGATGCAATCG
>JBGPAT010000422.1:0-2736 GCA_041480885.1 Anaerolineae bacterium | reverse complement strand
GCCGAACAGGAGGCTGCAATCGATGAGATTGTGAAGGAAGCCACAATGGACCTGAAGGCATAGGCCCCCATTGAACTCTAGCTTATTGGCAACGAGTGCGCTGTCGTGGCGAGGATCAAGGAAGCTAAGCTGGCGGTGAATTGGACCCGTCTTTCCCGTCATCGGTTCCGGGGGAAGGAAATGGGGTTGTGGTTGAGTGTGATCGCCTATAACTTGAGGCACCTCTGGAGACGGTCAGCGTCGCCGAATAGGATTAGGAACCGGTCGTTGACGAGCTTGCAGCAGCGTTTGGTGAAGACCGGCGGACGGCTGGCGAAAAGTGCGCGCCACTATTGGCCACTGTTCGCGTGAGGACACCTGAGTCGGGGCCTGTTGGGCAGCGTGCTGAGGATGATCACAGCGCCGTCCCTGCTGGACGGGTCGTGAATCGGGAGAGACACGGAATCGAACGCTCAGAAGTCATCCAGCGGGGACAAGTGTCAACGGAGAGGTGGATCGGGAGCGGGAAGCAAATCAAAAAGGTCCATAGATTGGCCAAAATGAGTCACGATGCCACTCAAGGAAGGCCGTGGCGACCTTCACTTGAATGGAAGGGGAGCCAGGCGTATGCTCCGGGCCGAAGAGGAAGGTCAAATCGGAGATTCCGGTCTAGACTGACCTATCCTATCTTCCGACCACAGCGAAATGCGGTCTACTATTCTTGCTTCGCGTGGGGGATTGCGAGCCGGATTTTGATTTGAGATGCCTTCCAACAGGAGTAACTAATGGCTAATTGGACGCGAAGAGCATTTCTCGGATCGCTCTCGGGGGTAGCGGCCGCAACGTCGTTTGCGGCTCAGCAGAGGGGCAGTCTGTCGCTCCTTGAAAAGCGGCCGGGGCTCGGCTCTATCAAGATCACAGACCTCAGGTGCGCAATCATCGGCCGGAACCCGGTAGTTCGAATCGTCACGGATCAGGGCATCTCCGGCTACGGTGAAGCCGAGTCCACCAAGGCGTATCTCAAGCCGATGGTACTCTTTTATAAGGACTATATTCTGGGCGAAGACCCGACGGACGTCGAGCGCGTGCTGCTGAAGATCCGCCGCCTTGGTGCGTTCAAGCCCTGGGGTTCGGCGGTGAGCGCGATCGAGATGGCTCTCTGGGACATCGCAGGACAGGTGGCCGGAGTGCCGGTTTATAAACTGCTGGGTGGGAAGATCCGGGACCGCGTCCGCACCTACAACGGAGGCGTCCGTTTCCCAATGACCGGCCAATCGCCAAAAGACTACGCCGAGAACATGTCTAGGATGAAGGAATCCAAAGAGGGTTTCACCCTGATCAAACAGGCAGTCGGCTTTCACAATCCGGGGATGATGCGCTCCGTGCCCGACGCGTGGTTCGACGAGCCGCGGGCGGGAACACCGCACGCCGATCGCGGTCTCATGACGGAACGCGGCCTCAAACATGTCATCGCCTGCGTCGAAGCCATGAAGAAAGTCCTGGGCGATGAAATCGGGCTCGCTCTTGACTGCGGACCAGGCTGGACAGTAAAGGATGCCATCGCGTTTGCGCGAGCGCTCGAACCGTTCCACATCACATGGCTCGAAGACCTGATCACAGGCGACTACGTGCCTTACGTCAACGCTGACGTTTATCGGGAAGTAACGCAGAGTACTTCGATCCCGATTCACACGGGAGAACAGATCTACCTCCGGCAGAACTTCAAGGATCTCATCGAAAAACAGGCTGTCAACATTGTCGGCCCCGACCCGGCAGACGTCGGCGGGATTGCGGAACTGAAGTGGATCTCGGAATACGCCGATCTTCACGGCATCCTCATGGCCCCCCACGGGATTTTCAACGGGCTTATAGGGCTCGCCGCGCAGGTTCAGGTGGGGGCCACCATGCCGCAGAACTACATTGCCTTCGAGTATCCGGTCGGCCAGCCTGAGTGGTGGTATGAGATTGTCGACGGGTTGCCGGACCCGATCGTCAAACGTGGCTTCATCGACGTTTGGGACCGACCGGGTCTCGGTGTCACGTTCAATGTCCAGGCAGCCAAATCGCGCCTATCGGACGAGGATCGTCACTTCTTCGACTGAGATGAGGGTGCCTCCAGCGCTTGCGATTCTGCCGTGTAATGAGAAAGTGCCAGAAGTTTCTGCTGTTAGCACATTAAGCTGTCCGGTTTTTAAAGGACATGATCTGTCCGGTTTCCTAGTTTGTTCGCCTCAGGCTGAGACTTCTATCAGTTGCGGAGTGGGGGTGGGGGGAAGCCCCACCCCGCGCCGCCGCGAGGTTTGTCCGACTTCAGCGGAAATGAGACCGTGGATTGAGGTCCGCTAAGGCATAGTTTTTGCCCTGGTTCACCCGCAATCTGCGCTTCCAGGACCTCCTGCGCCGCATGAATTCCCCACCGTAAGGTCGCCCGCGGCGGTTTGGCTCCCCCGTTTCTTACGTGCGCCCCCGATGCGATCCAGTTCCGTACATACGCAGTTGCGGAGTCGACTAGCATACATGGGCGAATCGCTTGCCGGGAACAGAACAAGGATCCACCATTTCATGATAAGAAGTGTCTTGACGGCCTCTGTCACTTTCAGGGGTCCACACCAGATCAGTTCGCCAGACTGGGACAAGACCCTGCCGGCAGTAGACCGCCTCCGGAATCCGCAAATCGTTTTCGCCTATGGGAGAGAGGGTCATCATGCTAATGAGATCATGGAAGGTGCTTGTTGTCGGGCTTGCGGTGTGGCTGGC
>JBGPAT010000421.1:0-2755 GCA_041480885.1 Anaerolineae bacterium | reverse complement strand
CCTTTTCATGCGCGGGGCCTCGGGGACGTTTGACTGGTCTCCAAGAGGCACTCAATCACGGCAGACTCTCACACGCGTTGCCGTCTGCATCGCCGTCCAATCTGAAAACATCGCCGAAGCCCATAGAACTGCAGTAGCTGTAGCAAGCCTGGGCGCTTGCATGAGAACCAAAATCCTTACAATCCAGATCGGGCCCATTGCAGTTGCAGGCTGCCGTTCCGCCTGACCGCGGGGCCGTCGGCAGTGCGATCAGGGCTGGTGGCAGAGCCCACACACCCAGGGCCGCCGCACTTGCCCGGGATTGGGCGGCCTCGAATGTAGGGTTGCAGGCGGTGTCGGGCGGATAGCGATACGACTTCGCGGATCCATCGGCTACAAGCTCAAAGTTCACGAATATTCCATCGACCACGACGTAGCGCAGCAATCTGCCGTACATGTCCGTCTCGGACACGTCGCGCACAAGCGTTGCTTCCTTGCCATAAACGAGCTCTGCGTTCTTCGCTGTAGCTTCCGCCGAGTATGCCACGCCGCGTTCCGGTGAGTCGATTCCGACGTAGCGCAATGAGTGCACCTTACCGTCCTCATCGAGCAAGACCTTAATGGTGTCTCCGTCGACCACTTCCACCACTTTGCCCGTCTGCGGCGGATTGCTTGGAATGCACGAGGCACCTGAGATTCCTGCGAAGCTGACGAGTGTGGGAATGGCAGTGTGCGTGGCGGTCGGAAGTGGCGCGGCCGTCGAACTAGCCTTCGGAGTGGGCGAGTTGGCCTGTATGGTGCTCACATTTGAGGCGAGGGCACTTTCAAACGCTGAGGTCTCTATCGCCGCATAGTCAGGCGTCGGCCCTGGATTCTGCCGCGAACTTCTACCCAACAGAAATGGAAAGAGCGCAAGCGGCCACAAACTCACAACAATGCCAGCGGCGATGAGGCAGCCCAATGGCAGCTTGCGACCGCGACCACCGTTGGGTGGTGCTCCCTGCCCAGTTCCCTCTTCGGACGGAGCGGGCGGAAAATCAGGTACAACATCGTCGTAATTAGCCCCATTCTGCTGCATGCCACGCGGCTTTCCAGGGGGTGAACATAGATCTGGACTCTCGATTGCGAAGCGAACGACGGCAAGTCCAGCGATACGATTCCCGTGGACTCCTACATAAGCATACATTCAAACCCCCGCCGGTGCAAGCGCCGTCTCATTTCACAATCGAAAGGGTGCGAAAATAGGGGCTGCGCCGACGCCTGACGGCGTTCGCCGCTTCAGAACTTTGCAGCCGGCGTGCTAGAATCCCGACTCGGAAGCCTTTTCAACGGAGACAAAATATGACAGCGTATACGTACGTGGTACTTGGAGCTGGCCGCCAGGGCACGGCCGCCGCCTATGACATGATCCGCTGGGGTGAGGCGGGAAAGGTCATCCTGGCCGACATGGATCTGGGCGTGGCGCGTGCTTCTGCCAAGCGCGTGAATGAAATGCTCAAGAGCAGCAGCGCCGAGGCGAGGCAGGTGGACGCAAGCAATAGCGACGCCCTGGCTGGCGTGCTGAGGGGTGCGCACGCGTGTCTCAGCGCGGTGCCGTACTATTTCAACGAGACGATCACCAAAGCCGCCCTGCAGGCCAAGGTGAACCTGTGCGATCTGGGAGGCAACACCGACATCGCCCGTCAGCAGCATCAATTCGCCGGCGAGGCAAAGGCCGCGGGCATCAGCATCATTCCCAATTGTGGACAGGTGCCGGGCATGGGCACGTCGTTATGCGTCTATGCCATGGAACTGCTCGACGAGCCGGTGGACGTATATATGTGGGACGGCGGCATTCCGCAGCATCCGCGCCCGCCCTTCCAGTATATGCTCACCTTTCACATTGCGGGGTTGACCAACGAGTATGCTGAACCGGGCATCTTCCTGCGAGATGGGAGGGTGACCGCGGTCGCGCCGATGACCGAATTGGAGACGGTTGAGTTCCCAGAACCGATCGGCAAGCTGGAGGCATTCGTTACCGGCGGCGGCACGGACACGATGCCCTGGACTTTTCAGGACCGGCTGCGCACATTGCAGAACCTGACTCTGCGCTGGCCGGGCTCCTTTTCCCAACTGCGCGCGTATTGGGACTTGGGATTGTGGGACACGAAACCGGTCAAGGTTGGTGGTCACGACATTGTGCCGCGCGAGGTTTTCCACTCATTGTTCGAGCCCAAGGTGCGTTTCCCCGGCGAGGAAGACGTGGTCATCGTGCGCGTCAAGGCGCTCGGAAAGAAGAATGGAAGCCAGGCCGAGGCGGTTATAGAAATGATCGATTACTACGATAAGGCTACCGGCTTTACCGCCATGGAGCGCGGGACCGGCTGGAGCGCGGCGATCGTGGCCGAGATGATGGCGCGCGGGGAAATAGCACGCGGTGCCGGCGGCGTGGAGAGCATGGTCCCGGCGCGGGCATTCGTGCAGGCGCTCCGTGCACGGGGCATCAATGTGACGGAAACGGTGAGGAGTATGTGAAAGTCTGGTCAGGACGCATCAGGCCGAGGACGTCGTACGCTGCCGCGCCTGCGCTTGTCGTGCGCGCACGCCCATTGTTCCTCGGCTGCCTTCCCATCTTCACCCGTGGAATCCCATTGTTCCTCAGCCGACCCCGAAATTACCCGTAGAACGTATTGTTCCCCATTGTTTGGGCATCGGCCCGCGATTTCGCACGAGGCGGCGTCATGCCGCCATCGCCCATCCTGCGCCAAGGGGCGCAAGGACAAGGTGCCATCGAAGT
>JBGPAT010000420.1:0-2785 GCA_041480885.1 Anaerolineae bacterium | reverse complement strand
TGCTGGCCTTCGTCGTCAGCGCCTTCCTGACGGCCGTGGGCGGCGCCCTGTACGCACACTACCTGACATCGTTCTCGCCCGCGGCTTTCTACTTCACGCAAACCTTCGGCTTCATCATCATGTTGGTGATCGGAGGGATGGGCAGCATTACCGGCTCGGTCTTGGGCACCAGCCTGGTGTTCCTTCTGTCGGAGCTGTTGCGCAATGCCGAGCTCGGGACACAGATCGGCTCCTTCCAGATACCGCCGCTCTACGGCTTGAGTCAGATCGTCCTGGCGATCGTTTTCATTTTGGTGATTGTCTTCCGGCGAAAGGGCCTGATGGGAGATCGCGAGATCGACCTGGACGTCCTTTGGACGTGGGTCCAGCATCCCAAGCCGGTGAGAGGAGGTTGACGGGGCCATGAGAGGCCTGCCCAGCCGGCGGATTGGCGTAAGGGCCGAATCCGGTATGTCTCTGGAAATAATCCGAGGAGGGTGGAGACCATGAAACGGACTGCTTTCGTTTCCCTGATTCTTGTGGTGGCCGTGATTGCTGGCTGTGCCAAAGCGCCAGCCGCAGGCACGGCCGGACCCATCATGATTGGCGGCACCTACAACTTGACGGGTGCTATGGCATCGCTCGACGTCCCCGCCGCCAACGGCTCCAAGCTGGCGGTGAAGGAAATCAATGCCGCCGGGGGCGTATTGGGCCAACAGATCGAGTACAAGCTGTATGATGGCAAGACCGACTCGGCGACCAACGGCAACATCGCCACGCAGTTGGTGAACACCGACAAAGCCGTTGCCATCGTCGGCAACACAGACTCCGATTCGGCCCTCGCCATCGGCCCGATCGCCCAGAAAGCCGGCATCCCTTACCTGACCGCCGGGGCGACTTCTCCGAAGTTGCCCGATCAGGTGGGCGATTACATGTTCCTGGAACCTTTCGGTGACAACGTCCAGGCGGCCGCCGGTGCGGAGTTTGCCTACACCAAGCTGAATGGCAAGACCGCCTGGTTGTTGTGGGACAAGGGAGCCGAATACACGACGTTGCTGGCCAAGTACTTCAAGGCGCGCTACACGGAGCTGGGCGGCAAGATCGTCCTTGAAGACACGTATACCCAGGGCGACACGGACTTCTCGGCTCAGATCACACGCCTCAAGGCACTCAGCCCGCAACCCGACATCCTGTACGTCGCCTGCCTGCAAGCCTCCGACGCGGGTGCGCTCGCCAAGCAAATCCGCGATGCAGGCATCACGTTGCCCATGATCGGCGGCGATGGGTATGATGGACCGGAGCTCGTGGGAGTCGGCGGCAAGGGTGCAGAGAACGTCTACTTCAGTACCCACGCCTTCATGAGCGTCGCGGGTGGCACGGACAAGATGAAGGCCTTCTTCGCCGCCTACAACAAGGAGTACGGTCATGACCCGGAGAGCGCCTTCGCCGCCCTCGGCTATGATGCCGTCTACTTGATGGCCGATGCCATCAAGCGGGCCGGATCGACCGACTCCAAGGCGATCCGCGATGCCCTGGCGGGGACCAAGGGATTCGAGGGTGTGACGGGCACGGTCACATACCAGCCCGGGATCCGCATCCCGCAGAAGACGGTCACCATCATCGCGATCAAGGACGGTAAGTACACGCTAGGGGCACAGGTTGTCCCAGAGAAGGTTCCCGCTCCGTAATCCGATGATAGAGAGGCGAGCCCCCCAAGGGGGCTCGCCTCATCCTCTCCCCCAGGGAGTTACTGCTGATGGCCACCTCGCAACCCACGCTGGCTTCCGTTCTTGAGTTCCTCCAATCGCGCAAGTTCGTCGACCTGACCCACGCCTTCGCGCCAGGAATCCCGCACTGGCCCGGCTTCCCCGATGAACGTCGCGAGGCGTTGTATTTCTACGACGAAGGCGTCGGCACACGCGGCGCCGGGATCTATGTGCATCTCTATTCGCATGTCGGACAGTGGGGAACCCATGCCGATCCGCCGGCGCACTTCATCCGGGGGTTGCGCACGCTGGATCAGATCGACGTCAAGGAGATGATCTTGCCCCTCGTCGTTCTGGATATTCACGAGAAGGCTGCCAAGAACCCAGACACGCTCGTCACAATGGGTGACGTCAAAGCCTGGGAAAGCAGGCACGGCCGCATCCCACAGGGCTCTTTCGTCGCCTTGCGCACCGATTGGGCCAAGCGCTGGCCGGATGACAATGCCATGCAGAACAAGGACGCCCAGGGTGTGGCGCACTTCCCGGGATGGAGCAAAGAGGTGCTGCAGGCGCTGTTTGAGGATCGCAAGATCACGGCCTGCGGCCACGAGACCACTGACACCAACTGCGGGCTGGACTGCACCAAAGGCGACTACTCGCTGGAGACCTATGTCCTGAGTACCAATCACTACCAAATTGAGATCCTTGCCAATCTGGATCAGGTCCCGGAAGCCGGTGCGATCGTTGTTGCGGCGTTTCCCAAGCCAAAGAATGGATCGGGATTCCCGGCGCGCGTATTCGCCATTCTGCCTTGAGGTCGGTTCGCCCGGACTTCTCCCGATACGAACCGTGTGAGCATGGTGCCGTCAGGGCCGACCCCGACCGGCGAGTGATCGGATTGCCCCGATCTGGGCTAGGAGGCTGTTATGACGTTTGCTGATCGGACAAAGACCCTCAAACCTGAGGGTGCTTACCAGGTGCTGGCTCGGGCCCAGGCCCTAGAATCCAGCGGTCATGACATCATCCACCTGGAGATCGGCGAGCCCGACTTCCCCACCCCGCCGAATGTTCGTTCGGCCGGGACCGGCGCGATCGAGGCA
>JBGPAT010000419.1:0-2809 GCA_041480885.1 Anaerolineae bacterium | reverse complement strand
CGGAGGGCCGCATCACGTCCATGCCGAAGCGGCTGAGGTCGTAGCGGCTGGCGGCGGTGCAGATCATCTCAATCGCGCAGCAGGCCAGCCCGAACATCATGGGCCACACGGATGAGCGGCGCCCCCAGTTGTACAGGCGGTCAAGCGTGGTAATGCTGACAGCGTGCTGCAGGTCGTCCGGGATTTCGTAGCCGGGGATATTGAGTTTGCTTTCAGGCATGGAGCGTCTCCTCGTACCATTCTTGGATGATGGCGGAAAGGATGCCATCGTTGCACAGCGCCGGATCGTCCTCGAAATCGGGCAGTTCGAGCGTCCAGAAATAGACTTGCTGCAGGGTCACCTCTTCCAGCATCACATCCGGATGCGCGCGGATCAGTTGCATCGCGACCGCATAGGTCGTCTCCCAACTCAGAGTCATCCGCGTTCAACTTCCCCTTTGTCGAGGGCGACGCGGTCGAGCATACGTATCTTCCAAAACCGTGGTATGTGCTACCTGCGGCAGAGTACTTGGCAGTTGCGGCACCCTGGCGTTCCGCCTGAGCTTTGCCACCCACTGCCCACCAAACGGACTGGATTATAGCATTCCGCGTTACGTAGTCAAGCGATTTACGTCAAAATATATTTACAAAATAAGCCCCCCGCAGTACAATACGCGTATGGTTCCCGCAACTGCGCGCCACAGGATTTTGGAATATCTGCGAAAAGACATGCCGGTATCTGCAGCGCAGATCGGCCGCGCGACCGGCATTTCCGCGGCCAGTGTCCGCTACCATCTCCGGGTTCTGATTGCAGATGGGCGAATTGTGGCGGTGGGTGATACCCAACACGAAGGGCGCGGGCGCCCAGTGAAGCTTTATCGAGCTTCAGAGCGGCTGCTGGGAGGCAATCTGGCAATGCTGTCAGACGCGCTCTTGGAAGCCTGGCGAGAAACGGTGCCCGCCCCGAGTGAGGAGGCGCTCGTGAAGGCCCTGGTTCGGGGTCTGATGAAGCAGATCGGAGCGAATGAGCTCCGCGCGCCGAGCGCGAGACGGATTGCGTCGCTGGTATCCCGACTGAATGCCTTGCACTACCAGGCAAACTGGGAGGCAGGAGCTCAAGGCCCACGCATTCTTTTCAGACACTGCCCTTACGCGGAGATCATCCAGGCTCATCCAGAGCTCTGCCGGATGGACGCAGAGCTGCTCAGCCAGCGGTTGGGCGCACGCGCAACGCAAGTATCCAAAATCGATCTGCGTCTGGGTGGTTCGCCTCACTGCATTTTTGTTCTCGGGTAGTAGAATTCTCCGTGTTCGGCAATAGCATATCTCATCGGAGTAAGCATGCCTCTGCATTCTGAGATCTTCGAGCAGCCGGAACGGCTGGCGAAGTTGCTGGTTTCGCAACGCGCCGCCGTTGAAGAGATCGCGGCCGCAATCCAGCGTCGCGGTGTGCCTTATGTGTTTCTGGCAGCCCGCGGCACCTCGGACAACGCGGGCCGGTACGCTAATTACCTGCTGGGTGCCATGAATGGCCTTCCAGTAGCGTTAGCGGCACCCTCACTATTTACCTACTACCAGAAGCCCCCGCGCCTGGCCGGCGCACTCGTAGTTGGCATTTCGCAGTCGGGTCAATCGCCCGACATTGTCAGCGTGCTTGAGGAGGGGAAGCGACAGCGCTGCTTAACCCTGGCTGTCACCAACGCTCCGAACTCTCCTCTCGCCAAGGCGGCCGATTTCACGTTGGACCTCCAGGTAGGTACCGAGCATGCCATCGCTGCGACAAAAACATACACGGCAGAGTTGCTGAGCATTGCCATGCTGTCCGCGGCGCTCAACGCAGATGAGGCGGCCTGGAGCCGGCTGCAGCAGGTGTCCGGATGGGTGACTCAAGTCCTCAAGCAGGATGAGCTCATTGCCGAAGCTGCCCAACGGTTCCGGACCATGCTGCAGTGTGTGGTGCTCGGACGGGGCTACAACTACGCCACGGCCTACGAATGGGCGCTGAAGCTGAAGGAGCTCGCGTACGTGGAAGCGGAACCATATTCGTCGGCAGACTTTCAACACGGCCCCATTGCCGTTGTCGGACGCGGGTATCCGGTAATGGCGATGATCGCGGCGGGCAAAGTCGCTGCATCGATGCTGCCATTGCTGCGGCATCTCAAGGATGAGCTTTCGGTCGAACTGATGGTCATATCGAATCTGGAGGAGGCGCTGTCCCTGGGGGCAGTTGGTATCTCGCTTGCTCCAGACGTACCCGAGGAACTAACACCTCTGGTCGGGATCGTCCCAGCCCAACTGTTTGCGTATCATGTGACGATTGCGAAGGGATTTGATCCTGAGAAGCCGCGTACACTCAGCAAAGTAACTGAGACACGTTAGGGCGGGCCCAACCCGGCTCAAAGAGCGAGACGGGGAGCCGGAGCCTCGCGTAGCGCGACTCCTGTGTCATGCTCACCGATCTCGCCGTAGAACCGTCTGATGCGATAACGCGGTCGGGAATTCAACCCCTGCGTGTATCTCAAGCCGCAGCCTGCAGCCCACACAACAAGGTTGCAAACTGACAAAGAAGAGCGCCGCGGAACGCGGCGCTCAGGCATCGAACGGGAGGCCATCGCGTCGGCCTTGTCAACCGAGCCGTTCGGGCCGCACCGATGGCTGGCTATTTCGCGGCCTTCTTGCGGTTGCGCTTGGCAAGCACGTTGAAGAATTCGACCGCCGCCGAGAAGACAATGGCAAAGTAGATATAGCCGCGCGGAATGTGGAACTTGAATCCATCCGCAACCAGCGCCACGCCGATCAGAACCAGAAAGGCCAGTGCCAGCATCTTGGT
>JBGPAT010000418.1:0-2810 GCA_041480885.1 Anaerolineae bacterium | reverse complement strand
GTAGCGCCTGCCTTCAGATCGCGCCTGCGTGATCAACTCAGGGGTGATGTCACGAATCCCCTGCCGCTTCACCTGCTGCGGCTTGAAGGGAATATCCATCAGCACCGTAATGAGCGCCGCCACCTTAATGGCCGCGTCCCAGCCATCCACGTCCGCCGAAGGATCAGTCTCGGCCACGCCGATGGACTGGCAATACTGCACTGCCCGCTCGAATGTCCCGCCTCTTTCCATGCGCGTCAAGATGATGTTGGTGGTGGAGTTCAGTATTCCGCGGAACGAGAGCAGGTCCGCCAGAGGCATACATTCTCGAAATAAGGAAAAGACTGGTGAGCCGCCCAGCACCGTCGACTCGAAGCAGAACTTGCGGCCTTTCGCCTGCGCCAGCGCCGTCAGCTCGCGATAGCCGTGCACAACGGTGCCCTTGTTGGCTGTGATCGCATGCATGCCAGCCTGCAGGGCAAGTCGCACGTGCTCAATGGCCGGCTGACCGGTGCTGTGGTTGACTGGCGAATTCTCGAACATCACGTCCGCTTTCGACCGCAGAATGACGGATCGCGGATCCGCCACAGGGACGGATGAAAGAGGCGAAACGGATCCTCCATGCTCGATGTCTTGGAGAGCCTCCTGGATATCCAGCCCGTCCGGATTCACCGCAAACCCGTGACGGCCAGTGGCAATGCCTGTGATCGCGAAGCTGATCCCGTACTGCGCCTGGAGCGCAGCCTGTTTTCTGAGCAATAAGCGCGCCAGGGCGCGGCCTACGTTGCCGAAGCCGACAAAAGCAAGTTTGTATTGAGACATGTGCTCTCCTGGATCACTTCGCAGGGCCCGTGTGCCGCAGGGGCGTGATATGCAACTCTCGGGCTACACCGGCGGATAAGGAAACGCGCGCCGGTCTCTGGGCGGTAGCGGGAACACCTTTGACGTCAGCAGCGCTTGCGCGCGCCTCAAAAACGCAGTGATTTCGCCCGGACTCAGCAACGCCCGCAGCGCGGCCCGCAAGTCTGAACCCGAAGAGAGCCGTGCGGGCACGGAGGCCAGATACTCCAGCAGGCCATCAGGGATCGGCTCGCCCGCGAAATCCCACAACACGGTCCGCAGCTTGTCCTCTTCATGGAAGCACAGGCCATGGTCGATGGCCCACAGCTTCCGCGTATCCATCTCGATCAGGACATGGCTACCCTTGCGGTCCGCATTGTTCAGCAGCAGGTCAAAGAGCACGACCGGCCGCAGGCGCTGCTTGTCTTCGTCGCTGAAATTGAAATAATGGTACTCGGGGTCATATTCGATGTACTGTTGCAGCGAGCCCTCGCCATAGAAAGGGCCGTCTCGCAGGATCGTGTATGGGACGAAGTGGAAGCCGAGGGCCTCGCTGACCAGATACGCGGCGACCTCGCGCCGGGCGAGCGTGTTTTCGGGGAAGTCCCACAGCGGCTGCTCGCCGCGCGCCGGCTTGTACACCGCCTGCAGGTCGCGGCCCTCGTAGTGGACCGTGACGAGGAAAGTATAGTTGGAACCAAGCATGAACTGGCCTTTCAGCTCGATGTCCCCGTGCTGCAAGGCCGCTTCTACATTATTAAGAGGCTGTCTGCCGGTCACTGATGACTGAGCGCCGTCTGCTAATGCAGGTGGCCGTTCTTCTTGGGACAGAAGTGGCCTTCCGGTTCCATCGGCTGGCCGCACTGCGGGCACGTTGGGCGGCCGCGGCTGACGATCTCCCCGCCCCAGCGCGCCATCTGGCGGATCTGCGTGCGCGTGCACCAGAAGCGGATCACAGAGCCAGTCTCGGGCTCCTGGTCTTCTCCCTGCAGTTCACGGACAAACAGCACGACGCGGTCCCGGGCCTGATCGTAGCCGAGGCCGACCTCGCCGACCCGGAACACGGGATCTACCGGCGGGTGAATGCGCATCTGCTCTTCGACGAAGTCGGCACCGGCCTCTTCGAGCTTCGGATTCTGCCGCGCGATCTCTGCCAGGAACTGCTCGACGCCGACGGCCAGGGATTGGAGCTGCGTCTTTTCAATAATGACGGTATACGTCTTCTCGGCCTGATAGGCCTGGATGTAGAACACGCGCTGCCCCGGTTGACCGATGGCGTCGCCGGTAATGTGATCACAAGGATCAACGTCAATCTCTGTATGCGTCATCAAAAAATCCTGAAGGGAGGAAAACGGCAAAGTGAGTATACCAGATTGGTTCGGCGACCTTATTCTTACGCGGGGAGCCTTGCCTCGGCGCCAAAGTATAATTTGCTCAATCGCTGAAGGAGATCCCATGTACGACCACGATGAACTTGAAAACCTGCGCCAGGCCCTGCAGAAGTGGGAAGATGGTAGCCTGGAGAAGACTCTGGCATCCACCCCCGAGCGCCAGCCGAGATTTTTCACCACGTCTTCTGAGACGATCAACCCGCTGTACACGCCGCTCGACATCGCGGATCTGGATTATCCGCAGGACCTGGGCCTGCCCGGTGAATATCCATACACGCGCGGGGTGCATCCCACGCTGCATCGGGGCAAGCTGTGGACCATGCGCATGTTTGCCGGCTTCGGCACCGCCGAGGAGACCAACGCGCGCTTCAAGTACCTGCTGGGTCAGGGCCAAACCGGCTTGTCGATCGCCTTCGATCTGGCGACGCTGATGGGATACGACACCGACCAGCCCGAGGCGCTGGGCGAGTTTGGCACATGCGGTGTGGCTGTGTCGACGCTCAAGGACATGGAGATCCTGCTGGACGGCATCCCGCTTGACAAGGTCTCCACCAGCATGACCATCAACTCCCCGGCCGCCATCACTTGGGCCATGTATAT
>JBGPAT010000417.1:0-2816 GCA_041480885.1 Anaerolineae bacterium | reverse complement strand
TCGCGAAAGTAGCGCTCGATGGGCAGTTCCTTGCTGTAACCCATCCCCCCGTGGATCTGCACTGCCGCGTGGGTGCAGAACATCGCGGTCTCCGAAGCGAAGAGTTTCGCCATCGAGGATTCAAGAGTGTAGCGCTCACCGCTGGTCTTGGCACGCTCTTTGGCTGTGGCCGCGCTGTAAATCAGCAGGCGGGCGGCTTCGATGCGAGTCTTCATATCGGCAATCTTGAAGCCTGTTCCCTGAAACTCGCCGATCTTCTGACCGAAGGCCTCCCGCTGGCGTGCATAATCGACACTGGCTTCATATGCAGCCTCAGCGATGCCAAGTGCCTGCGAGGCGATGCCGATGCGACCTGCATCTAGGACGGTCATGGCGATCTCAAAGCCATCACCCTCACTGCCCAAACGGTGACTCGCCGGGACGCGGCAGTCCTCGAAGATTAGTTCGCTGGTTGCCGAGGCGCGAATGCCCAACTTGGGCTCCTTCTTGCCGCGGCTGAAGCCAGGCGAGCGGTTGGCATCGATCAGGAACGCGCTAATGCCTTTTTGTTTGCCCTCGGGATTGGTCAACATGAACGTCAGCACGAAGTCTGCGACCGGTCCGCTCGTGACCCACGACTTGCGGCCGTTTAGAACATAGGAATCCCCTTCGAGCTTGGCTCGGCTTTTCATGGTGCCTGCGTCTGAGCCCGACATGGGCTCAGTCAGAGCGTAGGCCCCAATTGCCCTACCGGAGGCCACGGGGCTGAGGAACTTCTGCTTCTGCTCTTCCGTGCCGAATTTCAGAAGCCCGTGGCAGAAAAGCGAATTGTTGACCGACATAATCACGCCATGTGCAGCGTCCACCTTGCAGATTTCCTCGAGGGCGAGAACGTATGCCAATGCGTCCATGCCGGCGCCGCCGTAGGTTTCGGGCACCTCGATTCCCATAAAGCCCATCGCGCCCATCCGCTTTATGGTGTCGCGCGGAAAGTCGCCGCTCTCATCGAACTGCGCCGCTATGGGGGCAATGGCATTTCGAGCGAAATCGCGCGCCGCATCCTGAATCATCTTATGCTCGTCGCTTAACGGGAACAGTGTTTGGCCCATTGTGCCTCCAAGGAGCGCCTAATTATACCGTGCAACAGAATGCCAACGCCGGGGACGACAGGCCTGATACAATGTGGAAAAGGCAGGTTAACTAACATGAGGATTCTGATCTCTGCGGACATGGAAGGGATAACGGGCGTTACCACATGGGAGCAAGTGACGCCGGGACATTCGGAGTACAGTCGGTTTCGCCGATTGATGACTGAGGACGTTAATGCGGCGGTGCGTGGCGCCATCGCCGGAGGAGCCGATGAAATCATTGTGACTGACGGCCATTCGGATGGATCGAATATCCTGATTGAAGAACTGGACTCCCGCGTGCGACTCAATTCCGGAGCGCCATCGCCGCTTTCGATGATGCAGGGGATAGATCGTGGCATTGACGGAGTCATATTCCTTGGCTACCACGCGCGCCACGGATCGCCGAACGCCGTCTTGGACCACACCTGGTTGTCCACGTGCGTCCAGAATGTGTGGGTGAACGAAATGCTGGCCGGTGAGTACACGCTGAACGCCGCCATGGCCGGGCATTTTGGGGTGCCGGTCATCATGGCAACGGGCGATCAGACGGCATGTTCGCAGATCGCCGAACAGCTTGGACCGGTGATGACTGTGGTCGTCAAGCAAGCCTCCGGCAGGTTCTCGGCCGAATGTCTTCCGCCCGTTGTGACGCGCAAGCTGATCGAGCAAGGTGCGCTGCAAGCCGTCCAACAGCTGTCCAACAAGATCGCGCCCACCCCGTTCGTGGTCGGCGCGCCCGTTCGAGTGACCGTGGAGCTCAAGTCCTCGGATATGACAGATCGAGCGTCGCTCATGCCGGGCACGGCGCGCGACGGCCTGAGACTGTCGTTCACGGCGGACGATATGCTAAGAGCTTTCGCGGGTTTCCGCGCACTGGTTTCTCTCTCATATCCGCGCTAGTTTGCTCTCTCTACAAACTCGAGATGAGGGAAACAGGAATTGACGCCGGACTTGAACCCGTTATAATGTACGGAATTTGCGCTTGGAGTCAACCCTTTAATGTTGCGAGCCAGACCGGGCAAGCGACCGAAAGGAGGCATCAGCGCTGAGTCAAAATCAAGAGGGACTGCGAATCCAAAGGTTGAGAGCTATTTCACAGAGGAGCGACAACATGAATCTGAAGTCTGTAGTGAATAGGGTCATTGCGGTAATGATGCTTGTGAGTATTGGATTGACGGCTTGCGGGGGAGCGGCCCCTCAGGTTGCCTCGGCAACCGAAGCTCCGGCCGCAACGCAGGCTCAGGCCGCGACCGCGCCTGTGGCTGCGACGAAGGCGCCCGTGGAAGCCAAGGGCGAAGGTGAGGTCGACATCGTGGACTGGGCGGGCTATATCGAGCGCGGCGCCAACGATCCCAAGTACGACTGGGTCACCGGTTTTGAGAAAGATACCGGGTGCCAAGTCAAGGTCAAGGACGCAGCGACTTCCGACGAAATGGTGCAACTGATGAACAGTGGCGGCTTCGACTTGGTGACAGCCTCGGGTGACGCTAGCCTGCGACTGGTCCGCGGCGGATCCGTCCAGGCCATTGATATCAGTCGTGTAGCCTCCTACAACACCGTCGATCCACGCTTGCAGAATGCACCGTGGCACACGGTCGATGGTAAGCACTATGGGGTGCCGTACCAATGGGGTCCGAACGTCCTGATGTACAACACCAAGGTGTTCCCGCAAGCACCGACCTCTTGGGACGTGGTCTTCAAGGAGAT
>JBGPAT010000416.1:0-2856 GCA_041480885.1 Anaerolineae bacterium | reverse complement strand
GTCACTTGCGGCGGTTATCAGTCTTGTTTGGACGGCCAGTGCGACTCGCCATGTTTGATGATGAGATACAAATGCACACCGATCAGGCCGGCCAGCCCCGCGGGCAGCATCCAGATGTGGGCGGAAAAGAAGCGCTCCAGAGTGAGGGCGCTGAGATCGGTGCCGCCCCGCAGGGACTTGAGGACAATCGCGCCGATAATGGGGACCGTGCCCGCGATCTGGGTCCCGACGGTCGTCGCCCAGAACGACTTCTGATCCCAGGGGAGTAGATAGCCGGTAAAACCCATGCCCAGCGTCAGCAAGAACAGGCCGACCCCGATAAGCCAGGTCAGCTCGCGCGGGTACTTGAAGGAGGCTGTCACAAAAACGCGCAGCATATGGATGAAGACCACGACGACCATCAGCGTGGCCCCCCAGTGGTGGATGCCGCGGATCAGCCAACCGAAGGCTACCTCGTTCATAATGTAGGTGATGCTGTCGTAAGCATGGTCCGGTGAAGGAGTGTAGTAGGATGTCAACAGAATTCCCGTGACCCCCTGCACGACAAACAGGAACAGACTCGCGGAGCCCAATGTGTTCCACCAGCCGCCTTTTGGCTCCGGGCGGTCAAAGACAGCCTTGTAGACATCATTCAGACCGAGACGCTCATCCAGCCACGCGTACACCTTTCGCCACATGGCTAGCTCTCCTTGTAGAAGATTTCGAGGACGCCCGCATCGGTCACGCGAAACTGCCCGTAGCGATCCAGGGGCCGAGGCGGTGGACCGCCCAGCACGACGCCTTCCTTGCTGAACTTCGCATCGTGGCACGGGCAGACAAAGGCCTGGGCCTCATCCTTCCAGTTGACGGTACAGCTCAGATGCGTGCAGCGGCTGTTCAGCACGATGAGGTCGTTGGGAGCGTCGGACTTCAAAATGACGAAGCCGCCGTGAGTCGTAGATGTGCGTTCCCAGCCGTTGACCTGCACGCGTGTGAACGAGAACGCGTAAGGTGTGCCGATGGTCATGTCCGCGATCTTTCCGACCGGCACCCAGCCTTCCTTGGCACCCGCTTTGAACGCCGGGTCCAGCAGGTAGGCGACCGCCGGCAGCCCCAGCGCGGCGCCGATCAAGCCTCCCACGATCCCCGTGGTGACCTTGATGAAGTCGCGTCGACTCAGTTCGCTATCGGACATCAGCACCTCCCCGACCTGCCGACCCCACGCGCCGTTCATCACTGCCGGACTGCGCAGCAGACTCTGGCAGCATGGTTGGCGTGATCGTCTTGTTCGCGGCTATCTGCGGGTGGGAGTCCTGCGGCGCATTACGTATGCGCACGCTTCTCGCAATGATGGGTCAATTCGGTTAGAATTATACGGCTCATTGATGCACAAGCGATTCGAATTTGTGGATTATAAGGGTCTGGCACCCCTTTTTTGGAGGAAGTGTGGACTAAGATTGCGATGATGATTGTCACCATTGTTCAAGGAGACTGCTGGCAACAGATAGGCTGTCTCTGGCGCGCATGGTCGTCAAGGAGGCATGGATGGGGCTGAGTAGGAACGTCGGGCTTGCCACGGCCCTGCGATACAAGGGGCAGGGACCGATGCTGACCTGGATCCTGCATCGCATTGGGGGACTGGGCATGGCTATCTTCATTACAGTGCATATCCTGGCATCCTTCGTCGCCGGCAAGTTCGGGGTATCGATCAACACCCTCTACGAGAACTGGATCTTCCAGCTCTTCATCTTCTTCTGCGTATTCTTCCATGCCATCAACGGGCTGCGGATCACGATCCTGGACCTGTGGCCGAACCTCATCGTCCATCAGCGCGAGGCCATCTGGGTGGAATGGGCGGTGTTCCTGCCGCTGTACGGCTTCGCGGTGCTGGTCATCGTCCGAACGGCGCTGGGAGGCTAGCGATGGCTCAGAAATCCAGAACACTGTCCCTCCGGCAGCGCGGCCTCAACTTCGAGATGATGATGTGGCTTTTCACACGGCTCTCAGCGCTGGCAATGTACGGCCTGATCCTGTTCGCCATGATCGGCGCCTTGATCATGGGCGCCCGCCTGCAGATGAACTTTGCGGACGTGATGCGCTGGGCCTTCATGCCCAACGTGACCCACGTGCAGAATACGAACGTTCCCGAGCTCGCTCCCTGGGCTTCGACGTTCTGGAAGTGGGTGGCGAGCCTGCTGCTGCTGGTCGCGGCGGCGCACGGCGTTCACGGACTGGTGGTCATTGCAGACGACTACATCGTGACGCCGCGCGGGCGCCAAATCGCCCGCATCCTGAGCATTGTCTTCCTAGTGAGCATGAGTATCATTGGTGTCTATGTCCTCTGGACCTCGTAGAACACTCGGTAGAGCATTCGGCAGAGCACTGGAAGGACCTCAAAAGGCGATATTATGAATTTTCATGAGTTCGACGTAGTGGTTGTGGGCGCAGGCGGCGCCGGACTGATGGCCGGCCTGTACGCCTCGCGCGGCGCCAGGACCGCTGTCATCAGCAAGCTGTACCCGACTCGCTCCCACACGGGTGCAGCACAGGGCGGCATCAGCGCCGCCTTCGGCAACCTGGAAGAAGACAAGCCGGAATGGCATGCGTACGATACGGTCAAGGGTTCGGACTACCTCGGCGACCAGGACGCCATCGAGTTCATGTGCAATGAAGCCATCGATGCGGTGCTGGAGCTGGAACATATGGGGCTGCCGTTCGACCGCACGGCCGAGGGACGGATCCAGCAGCGCAACTTCGGCGGGCACACCAACAACGAGACCGGCAATCCCGTGCGCCGTGCATGCCACGCCGCTGATCGAACCGGCCACATGATCCTGCAGACGCTGTACCAGCAGTGCCTGAAGAACAAGGTCAATT
>JBGPAT010000415.1:0-2869 GCA_041480885.1 Anaerolineae bacterium | reverse complement strand
GATCAGTGCGTGATGCCGGATCATCTCGCGCATTCCGAGCGCGAGACTAATGGTCACGACCGCAGGCAGGCCCTCCGGCACCGCGGCGATCGCGAGGCTAACCGCAATGATGAAGACCCGGATGATTTCCTTTACATTCTCGCTGAAGTAGAGCAATGGCGTGCTGAAGAGAGCGCCGATATTGGTATTGTTGATCAGGGCTACGATGAAAACCACGGCCACCAGGACCAGTGTGCCGATGCTGAGCGACCGTCCCAGCTGGTCGAGCCGGCGCTGCAAAGGTGTCTCTTCCACCTCCACGTTTTCTAGCATCCTGGCAATCAAGCCCAACTGCGTGTACATGCCGGTGCTGGTCACGACGCCCCGTCCGCGTCCATAGGCGACCAGCGTCCCCATAAAGGCGGTGTTCCTGCGATCCCCAAGTGGAACATCCCGATCCAAAACCGTGGCCGAGTTCTTCTGGACCGGTATCGACTCGCCGGTCAGTGAGGCCTCTTCAACCCGCAGGTTGACGGCCTCCAAGAGACGTACATCGGCCGGGATGTAGTTGCCGGCCTCAAGGAAAACGATATCACCCGGCACCACCTCTCTGGCAGGGATGGTTGTCCGATGATTCGCCCGCAGCACGTGGGCCTCCGGCGCCGCCAGTCGCTTCAGCGCCGCCAGGGCTTCCTCCGCGCGCTGTTCCTGGATGATGCCGAGTACGGTATTCAGCACCACAATTGCCAGAATAGCGAGCGCATCGATCCATTCGCCCAGGAGAGCTGAGACCGCTGATGCCGCGATCAGGAGCAGCACCACGAAGCTGTTCAGCTGCTCCCACAGCGCCAGCAGGAACCCGCCCGCCTTGGCTTCCTCCAACTGGTTGGGACCGTAGCGCTGCAGGCGCTCGCCGGCTTCGTCTGACGTGAGGCCGGTTTCGTGTACCCTCAGGTCGCGCAGGACTTGATCCGTCTCGAGCGCGTGCCAGGCCTCTTGTTGGATCGTCCCCGCGTTACCCACTTTGAACTCGACGGACATTACAGCCTCCGAAAAGACGGCTTCAGAAGAAAAAGACCACCACGAGTATCGTGGTGGTCTTGCCAGCGCCCCAAGGCGTATGGACTGCCGATGACGTTTCCGTCAATGGGTTGACGACGGTCCATCCTGACACTCATCAAGACGTCAGGCGGCTACTCCCCAGCCAAAGTTCAGTGTATTCGCTTGAGAGGAGAATGTCAAGTTGAAAACCCGCGCCGTCCACCGCCCGGGCTTGGTCCGCCGAGCGGCTACGCATCCGGTGCGATGCGCGCGCCGGGGGGGATTTCAGTATCTTTCGCCAGGACAACGATCCCATCCCTCACGAACCACTCTTCAGTGTCGAAGTCCGTGCCGCGCGGGAACGGGCGAATGACCACGCCTTCGCCCAGGCGGACATTCTTGTCAAGTATGGCGCCTTGGATGTCGCAATTCCGCCCGACGCCGATCTCGGGGGCATAGTAGTCCGAGCCCAATAGGATGCTGTCCTTGATGCGCGTTCCTGCCGAGACCCGGCTGCGGATGCCCACCACCGAATGTGTGATCTCGGCTTTTTCGATACGGCAGCCCTCTGCCAGCAGGACGTCAGTGAGACGGCTGTCCGACACGACGCTCCCGGGGAGGAAATGGCCGCGGGTATAGATCGGGAATTTCGGGTCAAGGAAATCAAATGGTGAGTCGAGCTTGGTCAGTTGCAGATTTGTTTCATAGAACGAACGGATGGTTCCAATGTCGCGCCAGTAACCGTCATAGCTATAGCCAAAGACATTGTGGGAGTGGACGGCTTCGGGAATGATGTTGATACCGAAATCATCATGGCCTGGGTGGCGCGTGAGCACGTCCACCAGGACACGGGTGTTAAAGAGATAGATGCCCATTGATCCCAGGAACGGGCGCTGAGGATCATCGCGGCTGATGAAACTAGCCTGGGTGGCCTGATCGTGGGGCTTCTCCACAAAATCCGAGATGTGGCCATTGGGCTCGCATTTCAAGATGCCCAGGCGCGGCGCATCCTCCTGGGCGACTGGGTGCACCGCCACCGTGATTTCGGCGTTGCGCTCCCAGTGAAACTCAGCCATCTTCCCATAGTCCATGCGATACAGATGATCGCCCGCAAGAATCAGAACGTACTTCACACCCGTGGCCTGAATCTCCGAGAGCTGCTTGCGGACGGCGTCCGCAGTCCCCTGGTACCAATCCGCTGTCTCGAGTGTCTGCTCTGCAGCCCAGATCTGAACCCAGCCGGGGTGAAAGATATCGAAACGGTAGGTCTGCGAGATGTGGCGGTGCAAGGAGACGGAATTGAACTGTGTCAGAACCGCAATGTGATAGATCCCGGAGTTGATGCAGTTGCTGATGGGAATGTCGATCAGCCGGTACTTGCCCGCGATCGGGACAGCGGGCTTGGAGCGCATCTTGGTAAGCGGGTGAAGTCGTGCGCCGCGCCCGCCCCCCATAATCACTGCGAGTATGTCGTTGGTCGTCGATGACATCGCAGACCTCCGAGAGCATGACCTTTCATGATTCTCTCAAGCCGCAGGACGAAAAGGAAAGCGCGAGATTGCCGGTGGCACTCTCACGCTGTGATGACGATGGGCGCCAGCCCGCGTGATGTCACGGAAGCTGTTGTATAATGCCGAAGGTGGGAATTGAACCCACAATCCCGAAGGAACACGATTTTGAGTCGTGCGCGTCTGCCAGTTCCGCCACTTCGGCCTATAGTAGAAGTATAACCAAGCCCCTCGACAAGGTCAAGATGAAGCTCGGCATCATCGGATTGGCGCAATCAGGCAAGACCACCATCTTCAACGCGCTGACCCGCGGCGATACGCCGACCACCGCCAGCGCCGGG
>JBGPAT010000414.1:0-2877 GCA_041480885.1 Anaerolineae bacterium | reverse complement strand
TCCAGGCCGGTCTTGCCCGCGAAAACATGATCGGGCAGCAGGCCGCCGCCGCCGTTGTTCGGGCCAAGGTCGAACAGTGTGGGCCAGGCAGGGTACAGGCTCTTGAAATGGACCACAGCCGTCTGATCATCGGGCGTATCGACGCCCGTAATCTGGTCATAGCCGGAGCGGCTGATGGGGGCGTTTCCCGGATCCATGATGGCCTTCCAGGTGGAGACGAAATCCTTGGACGTGATCGGCTGGCCATCAGACCAGAAGATGCACGGCTTGAGCTTCCAGGTTAGCGTGAGGCCGTCGGCCGAGATGCCGCCATTATCTGCGCTCGGGATTTCGGTGGCCGCATAGGTGACCAGGTTGTTCTTGTCATCCCATTTGCCGGGACCGACGCCAAACATCTGGTAGGTCCATTCCGCGAAGCTCATGTTGCTGAATGCACCCACGGACTGGTCAGGTTCCTGCTCGTAGGCAATGGTGATGCCCTTGGTGCCGGTGTCTGCCTTGGTCGGGTCCCAGCCCATCTGAGCGGGCGCGCAGGCAGTGGGGCCAGCGGTCACGGCGGGAGCTGAAGTCGCCGCCGGCGGTGGTGCTTCAGTAGCCGTGGCGGCCGGGCCGCACGCGGACAGCACCATGCTCGCCAGCATTAGCGCTCCGATCAAAACGTACAGTTTCTTATTCACGATTTCTCCTCCTACAGAGAATATGATCTAGGATTCGATTTGGATACGACAGTTGGGGAACGCAGTACAGGAGTCGTGTCAGGTCCGACTCTCACCTCCTTCCGATACCATTAGTGCACATGATTATACAGCAAATCAGGTTTGTCAATGCACCCGATTCGGACGAATGCGCGGTGCTGCGAGACCGTCGTGACAGAAGGCACTATCGATGCACGACATGGCTGACAATACGGACAGGTCTGCCGGCGAACAGTGTGCCGGCAGACCTGTCGCTGCTTTGCAGATAAGCTCAACTCCGATGCGCCAGGCGGGGATCAAGGGCATCATGCAGGCCGTGCCCCATGAGGTTCAAGGTGGCCACCATCAGCATGATGGCTACGTGGGGAAAGAATGGCAGGTGCGAGGCGTTAAAGATGCGGTTGCGCTCTTCGCCCAGCACCCGTACCATTCAGACGTCGGTTTCTCGGCGCGCCGACCGGGTGGCGAATCTTACAGTGAGGCAGTCTGGCAGCAGAAACGCGGCCCTGTTCCAGCCACGGATGCGGCGGGGAAGAGCTTCATTTGCTCGCGTGATGGGCGTCTTCCAACCAGACTTCGTGTTTGCGTCTGGGTCCCGTCGTGCTTGGAGATATCCGTGACGAAGTGGTTACAGCAGAACGCAGTTGATTTTCGGAAGTTCAACTTGGTCGGAAGATAGACTTGCCAGCCTACTCCAAAACGGAAGCCCAAGTAATGGGATCTTGTACTCCGGCAACGAAATCCCCTGGGATTCCTCTTGCCAAAGAAATCCTACAGCAATCACGGTCGCGAGAGTGGGAACAGTGGAGCCACCAGGCCCTTGGAATCCAGAATGTGGGATCGCCTTGCATCCGAAATCTCAAAACGACTGGTGTTCGGTTCTGGCAATGATCTCATCCTGCAGCGACCTGCCCAGATCGCAGAAATAATCACTATAGCCGGCCACGCGCACGATCAGGTCCCGGTATTGCTCCGGGGTGCGTTGAGCGGCGCGCAGCGTCTCAGCGTCGACCACGTTGAACTGGATATGGTGACCATCCAACCTGAAGTACGTACGCACCAACTGCACCAGCATATCCAGGCCGGCATCGCCTTTCAGCAATTCGGGCGTGAATTTTTGGTTGAGCAGCGTGCCCCCGGTGCGCGCGTGATCCATCTTTGCAGCGGATTTCAGCACTGCAGTCGGGCCGTGCCGGTCGGCGCCCTGCACCGGCGAAATGCCTTCCGATAGCGGCGTCCAAGCTTTACGTCCGTCCGGTGTGGCTCCGCACACTGAACCGAAGTAGACGTGACAAGTAGTCGGCAGCAGGTTGATGTGATACGCACCGCCCTTGGTGTTTGGTCGGCCATCGATGGCGGCATAGTAAGCCTCGAAGACCGTCCGCATGACCTCATCGGCCTCGCAATCGTCGTTCCCGTATTTGGGTGTCTTGTTCAAGAGCATCTGGCGCATCCGCTCGCAGCCCTCAAAATCAGCATGGAGAGCGGCCAGCAACTCCGCAATGCTCACCGTCTTCCTGTCATACACGTGGACTTTGAGGGCGGTCATTGCGTCGGCCATCGTGCCCAGGCCGACCCCCTGGATATAGGTCGTGTTGTACCTTGCGCCGCCGTTGTGATAATCCCTGCCGGTGGCTACGCAGTCGTCGATCAGCAGCGAGAGGAACGGTGCGGGCATGTATGCGGCATACAAGCGCTCGATGACATTACTGCCCGATACCTTGACTTCAATAAAGTAGTTCAGCTGTCTTCGATAAGCTTCAAAGAAGTCTTCAAAGTGGGTGAACTGGGTGGGATCGCCGGTCTCTGGGCCGATTTTCTTGCCGGTGCGCGGGTCCGCGCCGTTGTGCAAAGTGAGTTCCAACACCTTGGGCATGTTGAAGTAGCCGGTCAGGTTGTAGTTCTCCTTGCCGAAGGCGCCGACCTCCACGCAGCCACTGGAGCCCCCGTTGCGGGCGTCGGCCACACTCTTGCCCATTCTCACCAGTTCCTGGACGATCAAGTCGCTGTTGAATATCGAGGGCTGTCCGTAGCCGGTCCGGATGATGCGGGCCGCACGCTTGATAAAGCGGTCGGGATTCTTCTTGCTGACCTGCAGTGAGGCGCTGGGTTGCAGCAGGCGCATCTCTTCAACGACATCCAGGATCAGGTAGGTGAGGTCATTCACTCCATCCGAACCATC
>JBGPAT010000413.1:0-2879 GCA_041480885.1 Anaerolineae bacterium | reverse complement strand
CTTTGCACCAGATCGCCATGTATGTAGTTTGCCATTCCCATCAAATCGAAGGTTTCGGCAAGTCCCTTGCGATCGCCCTGGGCCTCAAACAACTTCAGAGCTTCGTCATGCTGTTGGAGCGCCTCGACAGGTCGCTCCACATTGGCATTCCAGTTGCCCAGGCGGTTCAACGAGTGTGCCAGGAGGTCGGGGGCGTTGATCCGGCGCGCAAGCTCATACGCGCGTTCGTAGTGTTTCCCGGTCTCGGAATAGTCGCGTCCGGCCCACAAAGCGCCGAGACTAAGCAGGCATTGCCATTCGGTCCCGTAGTCCAGCGCTGTGTGGGCGGCTTGCAGGGCCGCTTCAAAGTCGGCTCGGGCCGACTCGAAGTCCCCCAGGGTTTCGTATGCGGAGCCGCGCGCCTGATAGGCTTCGGGCGATGGTGCCATGAAAAGCCTGCGCGCTGCCTGGATGGCATGCGTCCAGTGTTCGACGGCGGCGCGGGGAGCGTACAGTGCCTGGGCTTGCCGCCCGGCGCGCAGCGCATATCCCATTGCCTTCTGCCACGCCTCCGCCTGATAGAAATGGTACGCGAGATTGGCAAGCTGTTCATCGGGCGCATCCTGCCAGAGCCGCTCGATCGCCTCAGCGATTTTCTGGTGCCATTGCCCGCGTTCACGCTCGATGAGCTGGGAGTAAATGGCGCCGCGCGTGAGGGCGTGTCGGAAGGAAAACCGTTCGCCGGAATCCTCCGTGATCAACTGCACTTCGATCAATTCCTTGATCAGCAGCAATAGTTGGTCCTCATTGCGTGCGGTCACAGCCTGCAGCACGCTGAAATCGAAGCGCTGGCCCATGACAGCGGCCACCGACAGCACTTCCATGGCCGGCGCCGTCAGTCGCTGGGCGCGACGGCGCACCGCATCCTGGACACTCCGCGGAACGTCAAGTTCATCGATGGGCTTGCGATCCCAGGTTCCGTCGGCATAGAAAATACCCCCTGCCATGATCAAGGATTTCAAAACTTCCTCAATGAAGAAGGGATTGCCGTCGGTGAGATTGTGCAGGACATCGACGAACTCCGGACGGATGGGCCGGTTCAATTCAAAAATCGCCCGCAACATGGAATCCACGTTGGCGGGCGTAAGCCTCGCCAGAACCATTTCCGTGGCGACATGCCGGCGATCGAGTTCAGCCAGAAAATGGTCGAGCCTGGGATTGCCCTCATCGCTGCGATACGTAACCAGCAGGAGGATTGGCTGATCGGCCAGACGGCGTGCAAAATGCAGCAGGAAGTCCAGGCTGGTGTCATCGCTCCAGTGCAGGTCCTCGAGAACGAGCAGGAGGCCGCCTTTCGACTGCGCGATCAGGAATTGCACCAGCGCCTGGAAGAGACGGTATTTTTCCTGCTCGGGGTCGAGCGTACGTGCCCGGGCGAGGTCGCCGATCTCTTCAGCCAATTCGGGTAGGATCCTGACGAGTTCGCTTGCGGTGGAACCAAAGTATGGAGAGAGATTATCCCCCGAGTGCTCCGCCTGGAATGAGCGCAAAAGATCTAGCAAGGGCGCGTAAGGAATTGCCCGATCGGTCTCAAAGCAATTGCCTCTCAGAATCTGTGCGCCAAGTTCGCCGGCATGCCGGATGGCTTCGGATACCATGCGCGTTTTGCCGATCCCGGCTTCACCAGAGATCACGGCGACTCTGCCTGCCCCTCGAGCGGCCTGCTCCAGAAGCTGATAGAGCGCACGCAAATCATCCGCGCGCCCGATGAGGACGGGAGACGTGACCGATTTGTTCAGGGACATGCCGATATTCTAGCCGAAGAGCGGTACTGCGCCGGCCTGGACTTGCTGTTGACCATCGATCGCCACTCGCCGCCAGGGTAGCATATGAGATCGGCGATTCGACCGCACAATGCCACCCAACGGCATGCCTCGAATCGGGCCCGGCCTTCGCCAGCGGGCCTTGATGCAAAAGCATGGTGCGCCCAGCCAGGGTCGTGATTGGCTGAGCGCACAAGCTTCCGCCGCTCTATCGGCGGTGATTTGACAGGGATTCTGCTACTTCTTCTTGATTTCGACCACCAGGTTGTAGCCATCGGACGTACCCACGTTTTCAGTCTCATGGGCACCGGCGTCCATCCAAAGCGTCTTGCCGGTTTTCAGGTCAACGACGTTGTCCTTCCCATCCGGGAAAGTCAACTTGAACTTGGCATCCTTGACCACAAAGACGACATGGTCGTTGGGGTGGTCATGCATGGGCGCCTTCTGTCCTGGCTTCAGGCGGACTTCCATCACGCGCACCCTGTCATTCTCCAGGAGCAGCGTATAGGCGCCGGGCGCCGCGGTCATTACATCGGGAATCTTTGCCATGATCTTTTTCCTCTCTCAGCCGGTCATCGTGGACAATCATCTGCCGATATGATTCGATCTGAGGCGCAGTCCTCCACGCCAACTGCACCGCCTTCAGCGATTCCGTGCAAGGTCATTTTCAGCCTGCCAGGCAGGTTCCCGAATGTTGAGCTTCGGCTTGAGCGCCCTCAGATGGGCAGGCCAAATGCCCCACGCACCGGAGCTGGTCAGTGAGTCTACATTATATTCTTAAGGCAAACCTGAGAAATCTGCCTTTCAGGTGGCATTTGAAGCCTGCTCCCCAAGATATGCAACCGGTCGCACGTGCTCCCATTCACAAGCAAGGCGTGCGCTTGTGGCATCTGGCACACCCGATTTCGTTCGCCATCGGCAACTGACTCCGCTGGCGGGCTCCTTGCATCCGGGTTGGCCTTGGCCGGCGGCGACGCAGCCGGCGGCCGCCGCCGCGGCGACGCTCCCCGTCGAGCCTCACGCCTGGTTCGACAAGGAGGGCTACTACGGCGTCGTCGCGCGGAACCTCATCGAGTT
>JBGPAT010000412.1:0-2879 GCA_041480885.1 Anaerolineae bacterium | reverse complement strand
GGGCTGAACGGATGCTCTGCGTTTTCCAGAAATAGCGCCATCAAGCGGTGTGCGCCTCGGAAAGGAGAAAACGATGTCAGTAAAACACGCGCAGGATGTTGAGGCCAAGGATGTCGTGACCGGCAGGGACACGACCATCCAGGTGTTGATCACAGCGCAAGAGGGCCCGAACTTTGCCCTACGGCGCTTTACGATGCAGCCGGGAGGTGGCATGCCGCGTCACACGAACACCGTCGAACATGAGCAATACGTTCTGCGCGGGCGGGCGACGGTAGGCATCGGCGACAAGACCTATGAGGTCCGAGCCGGTGACGTCGTCTTCATCCCCGAAGGCGCCGTGCACTTCTACCAGAATCTGGGGGCGGAGCCGTTCGAGTTCCTGTGCATTATCCCCAACAAGGAAGACAAGGTTACAATTATGGACTCGGCCGGCCGTTAGGCGAGCAAACGCAAGCACTGCTAAGGAGACTACCATGATCAGCAAGGCCATGCAAGATGCACTCAATGACCAGATCAACAAGGAGCTCTACTCGGCTTATTTGTATCTCTCGATGGCGGCTTACTTCGAGGACAAGAACCTGCCGGGCTTTGCCAAATGGTTGCATGTCCAGGAAGGTGAGGAACGGGGCCACGGCATGCGGCTATATAAATTCCTGGTGGACCGCGGCGGGCGGGTGCTGCTCAAGCCCATCGCCGCGCCGGCAACGGATTGGAAGACGTCTCTCGAGCTATTCAAGCAGGTGGCTGAACACGAAGCCGCGGTGACGGCGTCGATCAATGCTCTCTACGAACTGGCCCTGAAAGAGAAGGACTATCCTGCTCAAGTGGAACTGCAGTGGTTCATCGCCGAGCAGGTGGAAGAAGAGAAGAATGCGGCGGAAATTGTGCAGCAGCTCGAATTGATCGATGCCCGCGGCACCGCCGTCCTTATGCTAGATCACAGGCTCGGAAAGCGCGGCGAGTAGATCGGGCGCTCGACTCGGCGGAACCTGCGAAATCGGCCCTTAGAGCCATGCCTCCCGCTGTCCAGCGGGAGGCATCTATTGTGGTCTTGGGCGCGTCTTGCCTGAGCGCGGCAAGATCACGGAGAAGGAAGTTTCCACGCCGGGCTTGCTCTTGACTTCTATTCGTCCTCCATGACCCTGAACGATGTCCTTGCAGATTGACAGCCCCAGTCCTGCCCCGGCGGCTTTTGCCTCTGTTTCGTGCACGCGATAGAATTTTTCGAAAAGATGGGGCATGGATGCCTCCGGGATGCCCACGCCGGTGTCGCGGATGGTGATGCACATGCTGGATTCTGCCGCGCTGGCGCTCATGACCACTGAGCCGCCGGCGTGGTTGTATTTGATCGCGTTGCTGAGCAAATTGAGAATGACCTGCTTGAGTTTGTCACGGTCCGCCTCGCAGGGTGGCAGCCCTGCCCCCGCTTCAACGCGGATCACCACCTGCTCTTCCTCCGCCTTGCCGTTCACCATACCTTTGCATTCAAACAGCAGATCCGCTATATTGAAACTTGTCTTGCGGAACTGCACCCGACCGGATTCCAGTCTGGCGATGTCGAGAAACGAGGCGGCCATCGAGTTCAATCGCAGAGTCTCATCGTGAATGTCGCGGATGGTCTGATCCTGCTGTTCGCGGGCCATCTCGGGGCGCAGCAGGAGATAAGTGGCCGTACTGAGCGATGCCAGCGGGGTACGGAGCTCGTGGACAAACTCAGAGATGAGGTCTGACTGCTGAAACAGCCGGGCGTTCTCGATGGCCACCGCCGCCTGGGCGCCCAGGACGGAAAGCATGGATTCATTGCTCTCGGTAAACCTGCCTTTTTCCTTGTTTACGGCTTCGAGAACCCCGACGATCTTGTTCTTGGTGATCAATGGGACACCCAGCAGCGAGCGCGTCGGGAGTCCGGCTACCTGATCCACGTCAGCATGGAAGCGCCGATCCTCCTGAGCGTCGAGGATGCGTACCGATTTGCGATTTACCACGATCCAGCCGGCAATGCTGCCCTCAAGGGGCACCACCTGCCCGCGCATCGTGGGCTCGTCCAGATTCGTGGCGGATTGAAAATGCAACTGCTGGGTCGCATTGTCATAAAGCAGGATGGAGGCAGCCCCTGAGCGGGTGATCTCGACCGCCGCGTGCACGATCCGATCCAGCAGGACGTCGAGATCCAGCGTGGAAGCGAGGTCACGCGAAATCTCGATCAGGCGGCGATAGCCGTCGAGACGTTCCGTTTTTATTTCGGCCATGGATACCTTTTGGTCGCGATTTTGATGCAGCCGTCGTCCCCGTGCTGCCAGCTCAAGTGTAGCATAAAGGCATTCTTCGGGCAAATCTGTGGGCGTCTACGAATCGACATGACGTGTTTCCAGGGCCTTGATGATATAATACTCCTGCAATAGGGACAACCCCCGCCCCTGAGCGTTTGGGTCGGCCGTCCCCCTGGGGATGACAGGCTTCGACGGGAGAGGCTGGTCCCGGAATGCGAGCCGAGCGGCGCCGAACTCGTAAAATCAGCGCAAAAAACTCAAGTGCCAACAGCACTTCGTATGCTGCCATGCCTCTCGCTGCATAAGCGAGCATGACAGTACGGTCTCCTCGATGAGACCGCGTCCGCCGTCCCCGACCTCTGCCCGGTGACGGATCGGGCGTGACAAAGGTGGAGTGCCGCACATGATTCTGCTAAATGTGCGAAAGATCAGCAGATGGCCGCAGGGTTACTGGCCCGCCGAGGTCCCTGCGGTGACTGCACTCGGCAGGCTACGCTCGTAGAGTTCCGTGATCGAATCTTTCGGACGCGGGTTCGATTCCCGCCATCTCCACACTTGCTGCACAGCCTGACAGCTGTGCAGCTTTCTTTCCCGCCGTTCGGTATTCTG
>JBGPAT010000411.1:0-2890 GCA_041480885.1 Anaerolineae bacterium | reverse complement strand
GGCTCGGGCCGATTGCTGGAGATGTGCAGTGGCTGCGCAACCGGATGCAGGCAAGATGACCACGGTTCCCTTTGAAATCCGCCCATCCACAATTGCCGGTATGGGAGCGTACGCCACTCATCCCATCCGCAAGGGCGCACGGGTCATCGAGTACACCGGAGAACGGATCACCCCCAAGGAGGCAGACCGCCGTTACCAGCCCGGGGCTTCCGCTAATCAGCGCGTCTTGCTGTTCAGCGTCGACGACCGAGTCACGATTGACGCCGGCGTCGGCGGTAACGAAGCCATGTTCATCAACCATTCCTGCGAGCCAAATTGCGAGTCGGTGACCGACCGCAGCCGGGTGTACATCGTCGCGGTCAGGAAGATCCAGGCGGGCGAGGAACTGACCTATGACTACAATCTAACGCGCGAGGACGTCGACGACGAGGACACCGAGGGCCGCTACGCGTGCAACTGTGGTGCCAAGACCTGTCGCGGCACGATGCTTCAGCCAAAACCAAAAGCAGGCCTGCGCAGCAGGCCATCCGGCAAGCCTTATAGGGTAGAATAATCGCGATGTTCAAGCGCCCAACAAGCTCGACTGATCCAAATGCATCGGTCCAATCCGTGGAACGGATCACGTCCGTGTTGGGACCCGGCGTCATTTGGCATGGAGCGGTGAGCGGCTCGGGTGGTGTCCGCATCGAAGGAGCTTTCGAAGGAGAGATTGCTTTGCGCGGCCTGCTGGTGGTGGGCGAAACCGGGCGGGTTACCTGCGACAATGTTCGCGCCAGTGCCGTGATTGTGGCAGGGGCACTGCGGGGCAACATCACAACGCAGAAACTGGAAATCCGCTCTAGCGGGCGCGTTTGGGGGGATGTCGTTACGACCGCTTTCGTGACTGACGAAGGGGCGTTTTTGCGCGGCCAAATCCGCATGGAAGAGACCGTCGAACTCGACCTTGACACCGCCCAAGAGAAGGATGGGCTGGATGTGTTCCCGGTCGCGTCGGTTCCGAATCCCCTCGCTACCCATGCACCTGGCGGAACGGCAGCCATTCGAAAACGAAAGGCCGGCGCATAGCCGCGAGCAGACCCTAGAGGTCACCACGACCTTTAGGGTCTTTTCTCGATAATGCGATATCGTGATCTGGACATCCGGACTCGTCGGGAGCAGCCAGCCCGGGTCGACATGGCAGGCGCGGCGTTCCTGATTCGCGCCGGTTATCAGACCGAAAGCAGGCAAGTCACACGGCTCGGAGAACGCGCCATCGCGCATTTGCAGGAACTGGCGGCGTCCTCGGTGGACCTGCCTCGGCAATTGGGCCTCGCGGTCACCAGGACAGCGGGTGCGGATATCTACTTCGAAGCATCGGCCGGCGAGATTCAGATCCTGCGCTGCCCATCCTGCGGGTACGCGGAAGATCATGAAATCGCCAGAAGCGCTAGGCATGAGCCAGCCGACGAAGCGGCGCTACCCTTGCAGAAAATCGCCACGCCGGATTGTACGACCATCGAGTCCCTCACCGCATTCCTCGGCATCACGAAGGACAGAACTGCAAAGGCCCTTCTGTACACGCGCTTGTCCGATCTCCAGTCCGTCTTTGCCGTCGTGCGAGGCGATATGCAGATCAGCCGACGAAAGTTGGTTGATCTCTTGGGAGACGTGCGCGCCGCAACCCAGGAAGAGATCGTCCGGGCCGGGGCTGCCCCCGGCTATGCATCGCCTGTGGGACTCACCCGCGCATTAGTGGTGGTCGACTACCTGGTGACCCGGTCAGCAAACCTCGTGGCTGGAGCAAACGAGACAGGTTTCCACCTCCAAAACACCAATTACGGCCGGGACTACGTTGCCCCGATGGTCGCGGACCTGGCCCTGGCGAGCTGCGGAGATCCATGCCCAAATTGTGGCAGTCCACTGACCTGCTTTTCCGGCATGCGACTGGCCGGGAGAGACGGCTGGGATTTCCAGAATCTCCTTACCGCATTAGCGGAAACTCACCATGACGAGAAGGGCTTGCGCATGCCCTGGTCCGTGGCGCCTTTTGACGCCTATCTTATGCACCTGCCGGCCCGTGAACTGAACACCCGCGCTGCCGCGGACGGCTTAGACGCGAGTTTGCAGGCCGCGGGCATAACGGTGTTATACGATGATCGGGACGAGCGGGCCGGCGTGAAGTTCAACGATGCAGACCTCATCGGTTGTCCTGTCCGGCTTACCGTCGGCGAAAGAAACCTCAAAGACGGAATGGTAGAATTAAAATATCGCGTCGGCGAAGAGGTGGTGGTTGTGCCTCTTGCGGACGCAGTTGATCGCATTCGCTCAACGTCCCGAATCCACCCATGACCCCTGACATTCCGATGTCCTCGCCAGATCTGACAGAAGCCGAACGCACGGCAGTTAGTCGAGTTCTGGAGACGCCCATCTTGAGCATGGGACACTGGTTGACTGATTTTGAGCAGTCGTTCGTCGAAGCGACAGGCCGGAAACATGCGGTCGCCGTGTCCTCGGGAACGGCCGGGCTACATCTGTGCGTGCGCGCCGCCGACATCGGGCCCGGTGACCTTGTGGTCACGACCCCATTTTCATTTGTGGCGTCCGCGAACGTCCTGCTCTATGAGAACGCAGTGCCGATTTTTGTGGATGTCAATCCCCGCACCGGGAATATCGATCCCGAGCAGATGGCGCAGGCAGTCGGCGACGTGATCCAAGGCGGGGGATTGGCCGCCAGGTGGTTGCCAAGGAAGGGTTCAGGGCCTAAGCATACATTGCGAGCCATCCTGGTGGTGGATGTGTTCGGTCAGCCGGCCGACCTGGATCCAATTCGAAGAACGGCCGATCACTACGCCTTGAAGCTAATTGAAGATGCTTGTGAGGCGCTGGGCGCTGAATACAAAGGCAAGCGGGT
>JBGPAT010000410.1:0-2903 GCA_041480885.1 Anaerolineae bacterium | reverse complement strand
TGATGTGCAGGTTGTACGTGGCCTCATCGGCGTTGACTCTGATGAGCGACGGCTGCACCTTGTTGATAGCCTTGTAGAAATTCTTGAGACCGACGCCTTCCAGCTGGCTGGGGAACGTCTTCTTGAGTCTGCCGTAGAAGAATTCCCAGAAGGGCATGGAACGACCCACCAGGTTCTCCCACATCCGCGACTGGGACTCGTGCACCCCCAGCGAGGTGCCGTGTGCCAATGTCGTGCGTTCGTAGGATGGGTCAACGCCTTGCTCGTACATAGCGTGTCCGGCCTCGTGCATTGCACTGAAGAGCGTTGCCAACGGATTGCCTGGCTCGAAGCGGTTGGTAATTCGCACATCATTGACGCTGAAGGACGTTTCGAATGGATGTGGAGCCTTGTCCATGCGGCCCCTGCCCCAGTCGTAACCGAATATCCGGGTGACTTCAGCGCTGAAGGCCCAGATCTTCTTCTCGTCATATTTCCGGTGGAGAAACTTGTCATTGATCTGTGGGCGCGCTGCGACGGCCTTGATCAACTCCACCTGCCTTGGTCGCAGGGCATTAAAGATCGCTTGCACCTCCGAAGTCTTCAGGCCGGGTTCATAATCATCCAGGAGCGTATCGTAAGGGTGAGCTGCTGGCGGGAAGAACGAGATGTAGCGCCTCACCAGCTCCACGACTTTCTCGAGATGTGGTCGGAATATCTCATAGTCCGATTTTGACCTGGCCTCGGCCCATGCCTCAAATGCCCTGGCGGTCACAATGGCCTGCTCCGCCACGAACTCCGATGGAACGCGCACGGCTTTGTCAAAGTCCCGCGCCGTAACCCGCACTAGCGCAGCATCATCGGACGAGGCGTCTACGCCGGCGAACTCACCCTTCAGATCTTGAAGGAGCTTGCCAAGCTCTTCGGAGGTTGCCTTTTGATGCGCGATCTTTTCAAGAGTCGCGAGCTGCAGCCCGCGGGCCTCTCCGCCGCCCGCCGGCATGTATGTCTGCTGATCCCAGCCGAGCAGACTCGCGGCGCTGTGCAAGTCGGCAATTTCGGCGACGGTATGTTTGAGTTGATCGATTTTCGCGGACATGCTTCTCCTTGTCAAGATTATCGATTACGATGTCAGTTGACTTTCCACTTTAGAGGTTCCCCCCGCAGGGCAGCCAGTACTTCCCGGGCAATGTCCTCCGCAGCTCGGGCCTGCGCCTCTGTGGTCTGCGCGCCGATGTGCGGTGTGGCGATCAGGTGCGGATGACGCACGAGGTCGGTCAGGCCGGGAGGCTCGGTGGCAAAGACATCGAGGGCGGCGGCTGCCACCTTGCCGGAGTTCAACGCCGCCAGGAGGGCCGATTCGTCGATGATGCCGCCCCGAGCAGCGCATACCAGCCGCACGCCATCTTTCATCTGGGAAAAAGCCGGAGGGCCCACAAGATCCCGATTCTGGACATCAAATGGCAGATGCAGGGAAATGAAGTCTGACCACTGGAATAGATCCTGCAGAGAAACCGATTCGCCGCCGCCTGCCCGGATTTCCTCTTCAGAGATAAATGGGTCGTATGCAACTACGCTCATGCCAAATGCGCTCGCCCGCTTGGCAACCTGCATCCCGATGCGCCCATACCCGATAATCCCCAGCGTTTTTCCATCGAGCTCAACGCCCTGCAGATCCTTCTTCAGCCAAGAGCCTTCTTTCATGGCCGCGTCAGCTCGCGGAATCTCTCGTGCCACCGCCAGGAGCAGGCCAAAGGTCAATTCAGCGACGGCGTTCGTCGTGGAGGTCGGTGCGTTCACAACCACAATGCCGTGCTTCTTCGCGGCATCCAAGTCGACGTTGTCGACGCCGACGCCCGCTCGGCCGATCACCTTCAGCCCGCTGGCGGCCTCGAGGACTTCAGCCGTGACCCTCGTGCGACCGCGTATGATCAGCGCGTCGTACTCACCCGCCGCAGTCAGGAGCCCGGCTGGCGAGATGCCGTCCCTGTCTTCCACATGTGCCGCGGCGCGAAGGATGGACTGGCCAGTCTCTTCCAGTCCATCCGTGATCAAGATTCTTAGTTCTGGCATCCGTCTATTTTACTGCTTCTTCACTAAACTTCTTGGCTCGGTTCCCGAATTACCGTGAGCCATTATGGTGCTATTCAAAGCGGCGCGCTTGCTAGCCGATTTCCTTCGGAGGCAAATCAGCCTAGGGCACGGGGCACTTCCTGTTGCTCCCATTCCCATCGACGCGAAGATCAATTGCCGACCCTTCTTTGACATCGACGGTGAGCACCTTGGGATAGCCGTCTACGTCCGCGTCATGCACGGCATAGCTGCCGGGATTGACGCGGACGTCGTTGTCCGGGAAGCTGTCGACGGGTGGGATCTCAATGCCGGCGGGTTCCGCGACCAACATGTCGTGCGTGCAGTTTCGCAAGAACGCGAGCACCGGCCAATATGCAGGCTCTATTTCAGGCAAGCTCATGACGTCGCCGCTTACGGCCGTAAATGGCGTCTGGATGGAAATCCAGCCCGTTTGCTCAATACTGTCCAGAAGCGGGATCTGCAGCCAGTCTCCCAGCACATCCCGGGCCATCGCCCTCGTGCTTTGTCCCTGCATCAGAGTCGACAACGGATTGAAAGCAAGATCAGGGCCCCGCCGAATATACATGTTCCCGCGGGCAGCCTGGACTGTGACCAGCTGTGAAGCCGGAGTTGCTGATGGGGTCGATATGGCGCTGATCGATGGTGCTAGCGATGACATGTCTACGATTGCCGTCGCCGACGGCGCAGCGGGAGCTGAGGGAGTCGCGCTGGGCGTCCCAAGCAGTGCCGTCATGGCTTGCGGTGCCGCGCCGCACGCAGACAGGGATATCGCCAGTCCTGCCAGCAGGAACCCAAACCGCACGCAGGATGAACTGTTACTCATACCTTAG
>JBGPAT010000409.1:0-2904 GCA_041480885.1 Anaerolineae bacterium | reverse complement strand
TCTCGCGAATGACCCTTCGATACCATCTCGCGCTGGCTTTTGGGGTGCGTTTCTGCGTGCGAAAATCCACATGCACCAGCCCAAAGCGTTTCGACGTTCCGAAGGTCCATTCGAAGTTGTCCAGCAGCGACCAGACAAAATAGCCCCGAACGGGGACTCCGATGGCGATGGCTTGCAGCACCCTTTCCAGGTGTCGTGAGATGTACGATATGCGCGCGAGGTCTTCCACCTGTCCCTCAGGGCCAGCCTGGTCAGGGTAGGCCGCTCCGTTCTCGGTGATGTAAAGTGCCGGGAAGCCGTATGTAAAATGCAGGTGTCCCAACATCTCAAGCATTCCTTCAGGGTATACCTCCCAGCCCATTTCGGTGAATTCCTTGCTCGGAAAGACTGTGCGAGGCGCGTTCTCCGATTCGCGGATCCGGCTGGAGCGGGCAATGTTCCGAAAATAGTAATTCGCGCCCAGGAAGTCGAGAGGTGCCGCGATCGTATCCAAATCTCCGGTCTGCACAAATCTCATTTCATTGCCGTAACCGCCTCGCATATCCTCTGGATAGCCCCGGCCCGCGACGGGATCGAGAAACCATCGATTTATGACACCGCCTTCATGCCACGCCGCCTCGCGATCTGCGGCGCTGGGCGAGGCGGCTGTTTGAGGACGAAAATCCAGGGCAATTCCGACCTGCGCGTTGGGGCTGTTGCTCCGTATGATGGGCACGGCCAGGCCGTGAGCCAGCAGCAAATGGTGTGCGCTGGCCAGGGCCTCATCAATGTCGGCATGGCCTGGCGCGTGTTGGCCTTCAAGATAGCCGACTAGAGCGCTCACGTGGGGTTCATTGATCGTCATCCACTGCTTGACTCGATCTCCCAGGCTTCGGCTGACCAGGTCAGCGTATTCGGCGAAGGCATTGGCGACCATTCTGGCGGGCCAGCCTCCCTCGTCCTGCAATCCTTGTGGAAGATCCCAATGGTAAAGGGTGACAAAGGGTTCGACATGCGCGGCCAGCAGGGCATCCACAAATCGATTGTAGAAATCAAGCCCGGCCTGATTGGCCTCGCCGCGGCCCGTGGGGAGGATGCGGGTCCAGGCAATCGAGAAGCGATAGGCCTGCAACCCCATCTCTTTCATCAGCGCCACATCCTGCGGCCAACGATGGTAGTGATCGCAGGCCTGGTCTCCCGTCTCGCCCGTCTCGATATTGCCTGACGTGTGACAAAATCGATCCCAGATGCTTTCGCCTTTGCCATCCTCGTTCCAGGCGCCTTCGATCTGATAGGCGGCCGTGGCGGCGCCCCAGATGAAGTTGTCTGGAAAAGTCCTCAGTTGTCTCACGTTCTTCTTCTTGTTAATTGGGCCGCCCAAGAATGAAAGCCCCGACGCATGGTCTCAGACCATCCTTCCCAGCCTCGGTAGTGTACCAGACCGTTGTCCTCTTCGGAAACACAGTAGAGGATGACCTTGCATGCGTTGGCGGCAGGGTGCGTTGTCCATTCGCGGATTGGGAAAGCGACGCCACACGAAATGATCCCGAAGCACTTGTGCGTCGTGTTTAGCTGGGCCTGTTGGTCCTGACGTAGCCTGCCAGACACGCAGACTCCGGATCTTGCGGCCGCCGATGGCGGGGGGCGCATCCGGACGGAGGACAGAAATGGAGACTCCCGCCGAGCTGCCGCGCGACAGAATTCACGACGGGGCTTGGGTGGAGAAGGGGGAGCCGGATCGTCGATGTGGCGGGGGAAGCACGTCCGAAATTGCTGTGAGGGTATTGCGAGCGAACCTGTTTGGCTGTATGCTTGCCAATGGCTGCGCCGCCCAAACCCGGATCTGAACCCGGGTGATCTTCCGGTCTTCGCGCCGAAATTCAATCCGCGTACATAAGGAGTTGACATGAACCAGAATGCGTCTCAGCATCGCTTCATTTTGCAGCGTATTGCGGATAAGGCCATGCTGGCGGCCGGCTTGCTCCCCGACTTTTCTGCGGCGGCGCAGTCCGAACTCGCTCGGCTGACGTCGCCTGCGACGACGGCAGGCGATTCGGCGCGGGACCTCAGAAATCTTCTGTGGTGCTCCATCGACAACGATGATTCCCTCGACCTCGACCAACTGACCGTCGCCGAGGCATTGCCCGGCAACCAAGTAAAGATTCTGGTCGCGGTGGCGGACGTGGATTCGCTTGTCAAGGATGGCTCGGCGATCAACGCGCACGCGCAAACCAACACCACCTCGGTCTATACGGCGGCCAAGATTTATCCGATGCTGCCCGAGAAGCTGTCTACCGGCCTGACGTCGCTGAATTTGAATGAGGACCGCGCCGCGGTCGTCATTGAAATGGTGCTCTCAGGGGACGGGACGCTCGTCAATTCCAATGTCTATCCAGCAGTTGCGCGCAACAAGGCCAAGCTCGCCTACAACAGCGTCGCGGCCTGGTTGGATGGCAGCGGCAGCGTGCCTGAGGCCATCCCGGTTGTGAACGGATTGGCGGAGAATCTCCGCCTGCAGGACACGGCAGCCCAAAGCATGCGGAACTTGCGGCATTCTCAGGGGGCGCTCAGCTTGGAGACGATTGAGGCCAAACCTGTGTTTGATGGCGATCAATTGAGGGCCCTCGAAACCGAAGAAACGAACCGGGCGAAGCAGATCATCGAGAATTTCATGGTGGGGGCCAACGGCGTGACCGCGCGCTATCTTTCTGCCAGGAACTTTGCTTCAATCCGCAGGGTAGTGCGTGTACCTCAGCGCTGGGATCGCATCGTCGAAATTGCGGCCCAGAATGGTTTCAGCCTGCCCGCCGTTCCAGACTCGAAGGCTCTCGAGGAGTTCCTGGTCAAACAGAAAGCCGCGGATCCGGTAGGCTTCCCGGACCTGTCTCTCGCCGTGATCAAGCTCCTGGGCTCGGGCGAATACAT
>JBGPAT010000408.1:0-2919 GCA_041480885.1 Anaerolineae bacterium | reverse complement strand
TGCAGGAAGGGCAGGTGAAGTCCCTGGGACCCCACCAACGCATGACCTGTTCGGGATCCGTCATCGCCTTCCAGACTCGCTCGAGGGAAGCGTCAAAGATACGACGGAGGATCAGATCCTTTGTGGTCGGCTTGGGGGATTGGGCGATCTCTTGCATATGGGAGCTCCTCTCTATGACCGCAGGAAGTCGGCCAGTTTGTCCAGAGACTGGGTCCAGCCCGGTTCCATACCAGCCAGCGCCTGGGCTGCCTCGGGGGCCGCCCGCAGAACCGCGTTCTGCACCGTGAGCCTGGTCTTGCCGCCCACGTCTTCGAATGTGACCGTGGTGATGGCCTCAATGAGGGGTGTAACTGGCGGAACCTCGAAGAAGGCCTTTTGGGTGAAGACCAACCGCTCGGGCTCGACGACCTCTTTGAAGACGCCTGTCATCGGTGCCAGCATGCCGAAGCCGCTCATGTGGATCAGGATCTTGCCGCCGGGCCGCGGGTCGACTTCACACACGGGACTCGTAAAGCCGTTGGGCCCCCACCACTGTGCCAGCAGCTTCGGGTCGGTCCATGCCTTCCAGACGCGCTCGCGCGGCGCATCGAAGACCCGAGTAAGGGTCAGTTCCTTTACGTACTTCATTTGCGTTGCCATGCTTTTCTTCCTTTCTACCTATAGGGCGTCGGGGCGGAGCACAGGATCGGGTTTGGGTGATTGTAGTGCAGGGGCAACTCGCGTCGGCGGTACCTCAAGCTGTCCGCGAGCTTGTTCAGCATCTGGGTCCAGCTGGACTCCATGCCACCGAGATACTGCAGCATTTCGGGCGCCGCCCTGAGCACGCCGGTATGCACGGTGACTTCGGTCTTCCCGCCCATGTCCTTGAATGTGACCGTGGTGATGCTCTCGGTTTGCGGTGTGACCGGGGGGACTTCCGCGAACGAGTTGTTGGTGAAGACCAGCCGCTCGGGCTTTACGACTTCCTTGAAGACGCCCTGCATGGGATTGACTCTGCCGTACCCGCTCATGTGAATGAGGATGGCACCGCCGGGCCGCGCATCCACCTCGCAGATGGGAGAGGTGAACCCGTTCGGACCCCACCACTGCGCGAGCAGCTTGGCATCCGTCCACGCCGCCCAGACGCGCTCACGTGGCGCATCGATGACCCGTGTAAGGGTCAACTCCTTGATGTACTCATTTTCCTTTGGCATGGTTTTTTCCCTTTCTGCCTCTAGGTTTGGGAGAGGGCGCCTCTTGCTCCTTCAACAGGCTCTCGAGCCGGTCGAAACGCCCGTTCCAGAGCTTGGTCATCTGCCGGGCCCACTCTTCGACGTCGTGCACCGCTTGTGGATTGATCTCGTAGATACGCTGCTGCTTGCGCTTCTGCATGCGCACGAGGCGCGCCTCGCGCAGCACTTTCAGGTGCTGCGAGATGGCGGGCGGGCTGACCCGGAACCGGCCGGCGATGTCCGCGACCGAAAGCTGTCCGCTGCCGGCCAGCATCTCCAGGATGCTGCGGCGGGTGGGTTGCGCAATGGCGGCAAACACGTCCATGGGCTGGATATTACATCTTACGCTTAATTAAGTCAAGGCTTATATAATAAGAGCAAAATGAGAAGCTTGTGCCGGAGGCCACCAGGGCCAGGCGCTCCCTCTTCGGCGGCGAGCCTTTCAGGCGGAACGGTCTTTTCGAAGGATGAGATAGGTGTTCAGCGCGAGAAGAAACGTCAGGCCGACATAGGACATGATCTGGTACGGCGTAGCCTTCCAGCCTTCGTCCATGCCGTTGAAGAGCATCCAAAGCACAAAGAGGATGTTGCCGGCCGTGGCCAGGTACGTCAAGAGGGTGTAGATACTAGTCTTGTCCATCAATTGCCTCCGTCAGCCTGGTCGATCCTTCGCGATGGAAGGTTGCGCTTCTGCATGAAATAGAGCGCATGGCCCAGGGGATAGTCGTCCAGTTTGCCAAATACTTCATAGCCCAGCTTCTGATAGAAGGGCAGGGCTTGAAAGTCGAACGTATTCAGGTGCGCATGCAAGCAGCCGCGCCGCATGGCTTCCGCCTCGGCATGCGACATGAGCTGGCGGCCGCATCCCTGACGCCGCACCGGCTCTGCCACAAAAAGGGTGTCAATGAAGAGCCACTCCCATTCGGTGGAGCCAGCCAGTCCGGCGACGATCTTGCCCTGGGCGTCGCGCATGAAGATGGCGAGCGCCCGCCAGTTCAGGCGCGCGACCTGGAGTTCGTTATAGCGCCCCAGGCTCACCTCGAGCGCATCCACATCTTCCCTGGAGGGATGATCTTCGACTGAGATGGTGTAGTTGTTGGCCATAGCGCACATACAGCTAGAACGCCCGCGCCACGTACTCACCCCAGACGCCGCGCAGTGTGTTGCAGATCTCGCCAAGCGTGACGTCGTTCTCGACGCAGGCGATGAAGAGGGGCATCAGGCTTCCGTTTCCGCGCGCCACGGCATCCAGTTGTGTGCACAGCTCGGCTACCTTGGCGGAGTCGCGCTTTGAGCGCAGGTCGGCGAGGCGCTGGCGAGCAGCGGCTTCGATGGCGGGATCCACTTTCAGTCGTTCCAACGAGACCTCCTCCTGCAGTTGGAACTGATTGACACCGACCACGATCTGCTCGCCGTGTTCGATCGCCTTCTGTGCCGCGTAGGCCGCGTTCTGGATCTCGTTCTGCATGTAGCCGCGCTCGATGGACTGCAACGCGCCACCCATCTCATCAATGCGCGCGATGTATTCGAGCGCACGCTTCTCGATCTCGTCGGTCAGGTGCTCGATGAGATAGGAACCTGCCAGCGGATCCACGGTATCGGCGACGCCTGATTCGCAGGCAATGACTTGCTGCGTGCGCAGTGCGAGGCGCACGGACTTCTCGGTCGGCAGCCAGAGGGCCTCGTCGCGGCTGTTCGTGTGCAAGGA
>JBGPAT010000407.1:0-2934 GCA_041480885.1 Anaerolineae bacterium | reverse complement strand
CGTGCCAGTATGTCTTTTCTTGTAGCATGTTCGCTCCCACTTAGAGCGGCTCCCAATTGCAGCAATCTGCCATGGGGACTCGAGCAGCCCGCTATTGTCATCGCCGCCGCGACCCAGATCGTATCAAGTGGCGCTCAGCGAGCTGAGGCGTGGATTCTATCACTCACGAACTTCTGCCCATATCTGAGCGCGGCGCTGCTGCCCCTCAACCGGCAGCGGCATTCCTGGTTCCAGTTTCTCCAGCACTTCTGCCGGCGGATAGGTCGCGCGATCATTTCGGATTGCTTCGTCCAGCAGCGATAGTGCACCACGGTTGCCGGTGGCATAGCGCGTGTAGCGCGCCTCCTGGGCCGCAACCTCAGGGCGCAACACGAAATCGAGGAAGGCGTGCGCCAAATCGGCATGCGGCGCATCCGCCGCGATGGCCCAGTCATCTTCCCACAACTGGGAGCCTTCGCCGGGTACCACATACCCTATCGGGACGCCTTGCGCGACAAGGGCAGCCGCATCGCCGTTCCAGCCGAGCGCGAGGCAGGCCTCACCCGATGCCAGCAGCGGTTTGTAGTTGGTCTCAAATCTCAGCAAGAGCGGCTCAAGCCGCAGCAGGTCAGCGCGCGCAGCTGACAGTTGGTCCGCATCGCAGGCATTGTACGAATGTCCGCGCATCTTCAGCGCCGCGCCGATGACTTCTCCGGGAGAATCCAGCACCGTCACCCGCCCAAGAAATCTCCCGGCCAGCTTCCAAAAATCCGCCCAGGATTGGGGCGGTTCAAGGATGATGTCCTTCCTGTAGAGGATGCCGGTGGTGCCCCAGTCTTTGACGATACTGACCCGACCTTCGGGATCGTGGAGGCGCCCAGACTGGAATCGAGGCTCCAGGTGGCGCAAATTCGGGAGTCGTGAACGATCCAGTGACAGCAGACGATTCTGTGCCGCCAGTTCGCGCACCGCGTAATCGGGAGGCACCAGCACGTCGATCCCGGGACCACCCGCCTGCATGCGATCGACCAGCTCGACCGCGCTAGGGACGATCTCCAGTTCGACCCCAGCACCAAGTTCCTGCTCAAACTGCTGCAGCGTTGCAGGGCTGATGTAGTCCGGCCACGTCAGCAGCCCAAGCTCATTCACACATCCCTGCTTCGCACGCGCTCGGCGATGAAGACGAGGATCAGTGTACCGATCATCATGAGCACGGCCAGCGCGATCATGATCGGCAGGCGGTTGGCGAAGCGCAATTGGCTGAAGAGATAGACCGGGAAGGTGGGCTGGGTGCCAGCCAGAAAGAGTGCCAGCGCAAATTCGTCGAACGAGACCGTGAAAGCCGTCAGCCATGCCGATACGGCGGCGGGTAGGATCATCGGAATGACGATGCGCCGCAACGTGGTCGGGTAGTTGGCGCCCAGGTCCATAGCCGCCTCTTCGAGGCTGGCATCAAAGCCAGCCAGTCGCGAGCTAACGATCAGGAGGGTGTAGGGCAGGGCCACCACCGTGTGCGCGATGCCTACCGTCCAAAGGGAACGCTCGATCTGCAGGGCCGAGAACAGGAGCAGCAGTGCCACGCCGAGGACCACATACGGGACGATCAGCGGCAGCACGGAGAGCGCCACCAGGAACCCCTTGCCGCGAAACTGATAACGCATCATCAGGATCGAAACCATCGTTCCCAGGATCGTGGCGGCGAAGCTGCTCCCAGCCGCCACCACGGCGCTGTTGCGTGCGGAATTCAGCACCGGCTCGTTATGAATGAGCTGCTGATACCAGCTCAGGGTAAATCCCTTGAGTGGAAGCGAAAAGGTCACGTTCGAGTTGATCGAAAACAGAAACAGGATCACGATCGGCAGATAGAGCACGGCGATCAGGCCGAAGTAGTAGAAAGAAAGCGAGAAGGGTGCCCGACGCGCGTTCATTGCAGCAGCTCGCGCAGGTTCACCAGCCGGGCCCCGATGAGCAGGAAGATCAGCGTCACCGCCAGCATGACCATCGACAGCGCCGAGCCCAATGGCCAGTTGGCGGCTTTGGTGAAGAAGTCCTGGATGATGTTGCCATACAGCGAGCCGTTACTGCCGCCCACCAGCAGCGGCGTAACGTATTCGCCGACCGTGGGGATGAAGACCATGAAGAAGGCCGCGAAAACTCCGGGCAGACTGAGAGGCAGCGTGATACGCAGGAATTGGTTCAAGGGCCGCGCGCCGAGATCCGCCGCGGCTTCAAAAATGGCAGGTTCAATGCGCTGCAGCGCGGCCAGTATCGGCAATGCCGCGAAAGGAATCCAGACGTAGATCAGCGTCAGCATGACCGCATTGCGGTTGTAGAGCAGGGCTTCCAAAGGTTGTTGAATCACACCGAGATACAACAGAAGCGTGTTGATCACACCATTGGAACCGAGCATGATCTTCCAAGCCATCACCCGCAGCAGGTAACTGGTCCAGAACGGTACCAGCAGCAGGACTAGATAGAAACCCATGCGCCGCCCGGCGTAGATCGCAAGGAAATAGGCCAGCGGGTAGGCGAGCACGACCACGGTGACCGCAACCCCCAGAGCTATCAACGAAGAGATGCCAAGCAGGCGCAAGTAGCCGGTGCCGGCCCAGACGCTGGCATACTGGGTGAAGCTCAGCACCCAGCCGCTGAACAGGGCGCCGTGCGTATCGGCCCGAAAGCTGAAAGCGGCCATCAGTATGATGGGCAGCAAGAAGAAAGCAGCCAGCCAGCTCAATGGCGGCAGGAATAAGATCCAGAAGGTGAAGCGGCGGTCAAACATGCGTATCGCCCCTTTAGATGCGCCTCTGCCTCCGTCATGACGGAGGCAGAGGCTTCAGAAACTCTTGAGACTAGGGGGCTGCCTTCACTTCGGCCCACATCGCCGTCCACGCATCACGCTGTGCAGCCGTGACGAGCGGGGTGAAGTTGGTGTGCTGCAGGATGGACGGATCG
>JBGPAT010000406.1:0-2936 GCA_041480885.1 Anaerolineae bacterium | reverse complement strand
TAGCGAGGCAAAGCGCCGATGCTGGGCTAGCTTTTCTGTGGAATAGACGAGGCCGCGCAGCGCAGATGTGAGTGCCATGTTGTTGAATTTGCCGGGGGACTCGTTCTAGGCGACGATCAGGCAGCATTATAACTCAGTGGTTGTGCCATCCAACAGGCGCTTCAAGAACTCAGATGACACCTGGATGCCGTCCCTCGACGCTGCCCAGGACACAAAGCTGCGACGTTGGCTTGTCGTCTCACATGCATATTGGATAGTGTCTGCGGCGGACAGTGCGGGAACGACGGCACCGGTGCCGACAACAACTCCGCCTCCACCCTGCGCCTGGACAGAACTCTCAACGGCACGCGGCCTTAGTCGTCAATCAGGAATTCCTGATTGTTGTTAATGCCCTTTGAGATGACCCCCACCGTCGACGAGTGCGCAAGCCGCTCTAAGCCAAACGACTTCAATCTGGTCTGGGTCTTGCGCACCGAGGGCACCAGATAATCCCCAAAGGGTAACGACGTCTTGAACAACTGATAGTACAGGAATCGCCGTGCATTGCGCATGAATTCAGGCGGGACATCTATCGTTTCAGCCGCTAGAAACTCCACCATCTTGCTTGTTTGTTGGTCCGCGCTCTGCGGGAAGAACACGGTCGGGTACTGGGTAAACCTCGCCCTGCCTCCGCAGAGCACGGGCTTGCCCATGATGGAGGCTTCCAGCCCGATGGTCGAGTTGTAGACCATCACGAACTTCGAGCGCTGGATCAACTCGTAAGAACTTAGATATTCTGTGGGCGCTACGAAGACGACGTTGGGAAGCTTCTCCACGCCGTTGGCTCCGGCCCAACCCTGCACGGTCTCGCGACTCTCCTTGCGCGTACGCGTCTCATCCGGATGCGCCCGGATGACAAACATCGTGTCGGGATGCGCCTTAACGGCATCCAAGACCATCTCCAACCAGGCGAACATATCCGCGAAGACCGCGTTGGCGTGCGGCTGACTCGTGTCGAATATGACGTTCGTAAACACCGGCACGACCTGCTGGAAACGCGCGGCCCGCTTCAAGAAGCTGGCATCCAGCCCGCGCATGGTCGGCCAGAACTCAATGCCGGCCATCGAAAATTGACCGCGAAATCGCTTCTGCAAATAGTCGTCTAGGCGGGAATTCTGAGCCGCGTTCAATTCGAAGTCGTCCGGGATAGTCATCGGGTAGGCGGTGGCATCGCCCTCAGTAAAGAAGGCGCTGGCTGGCTGCAGCCCCACTTCATGCGTGATCACACGCAGGCCGCGCCGTTGAGCGACGAAACGAGCAGCCGCCTCTGGGAAGAACTGCCCATTGAAAACGACAACCGCCCGCGGATCCGTCTCATCGAGAAATCGAGCGAACTTCTGCGCCACATTCCAGGCGGAAAGCATGTATTCCCTCAGCAGAAAGCGCGTGTCTTCATCGTCGTCGAGGTTGTGACGTCGCAATATCCAGCGGAGACCTGGCAAGCACAGCTGTCCCAGCGGAACATCGAATTCGGCCTCGTGTCCCCGGGACGAACGCAGCGACCCGAGCGGAGACTTGCCCGGTGAGGCGGCGTAATTCGTTGACGCATGCACCGAGGTACGCAGTGCCCACTGGAATTGGGTCAAATCGTGAAGACTCAGGCTCTGAAGAGCTTGTTCCAGCTGGGCCTCACGGTCAAAGGTGAACCAGTGTACGCCGGAGGCCCCAACGCGAGCTTCCAGGTTCGAACTGGCAGCGGATGGCACGGCGGTGTAAAGGGTCCGGGACTGATAGATACATGATTTGCAGGGCGGCTGCCTATGTACTTCCTCCCGGTTCGTGCCCAGCACGCAGTGGCTCATGCCGGCGTTGCAGGCGAAGTAAACCACGGGCACACCTTGCAATCGAAGAGCCCAGGACGCGAGCATATGAAAGCCGCTGTTCCAGGACAGATCATCGATTCCCGTGGAGGCCTTGAAGAATGCGACAGGCTGGCCATTGGGCTCAGGAGCGCGCTGAGCCACCTGCCGGGACATCGCCGCGATCTTCAGGTTGTTCAGCCGGCGAACGAGGCCACGCTTGATACGTTGTGTGAAGAAGTCGTCAAAACTCATGTTTCCGAGCGAATGGATGATTGGTCCTGCAATCTACCAATTGTGTGAGGACTCGTAGCCGAGTCTCACCAGCAAATCCCCCGCAACAGCGTTGAACAATTTCTTGTGCTCGTCGGTGAAATGTTCTCGCCAATCACCCGGAGTCCCAGAGCGAAAAGTGCGGGACTTCCGCGGCCGGATCGCCTCGACCAGAATTTCCAGCGCTGCCGGGCGACGAATGGGAATCCGGTATCCGGCTCTCTCGACCTCGTCCAACATCGCGTTTAGCGCCCTATCCCGGTCGTTGATCAGGTCCTCGTATCGCAGGCATAATACCTCTTCTTGATCGAGCCATCTGAACACATCCTCATACCGCTCTCGCACGCTGACCATCCTCAGCCCGTCCCTGTTGATGCCAGTGATGGCGACTCTCAGGCGGGCATCGAAATCAGGCAACGATCGGTAGTACCCATGCATTCCATGTTCTTCGTCCATGTCCGCTGCAAAGTACACCTGTGAGACCAGCACGTCGCGTGGGTCGCGGTAGATGAAGTAGTTGATCCGCCCCGGACGGCACAGAAACGCCACAAGTTCCGGCTTTGGCTCTACATAGCCCCAGCCGATTACGCCGCTTGGGATGCCCTGCAACCCCTCACGGATTTCATCCGTGCTCCGGTGTCTGCCTTGCCTGGTGATCGTGCGGATGGGGTCTGCCGCCACATAGGCGTATGGCACGATTCTGGTGAATCCGGATAGGAGCTGCAGCAGCAGGTGCGATCCGCTTTTGGGCTTGGCATTTCCAAACATTGGAGGCGCAACCTCGAATGACAAGCGTCGCCAGCGCACCGCAGCCTGAAGTTTCAT
>JBGPAT010000405.1:0-2950 GCA_041480885.1 Anaerolineae bacterium | reverse complement strand
CGCGCGTTGAACTCGTCTTTCATCGTGTCTCCTTTGCTGTGTGAAATCCTGTGGCGCGCGGCAGGCCGCCACATCTCTCACACCACATACTGGGGAAGAACACGAAGGAGCGCCTAGGATGTCCTTCTGCCCCGCGTTCGGGGATTGTGGTGCCAAGCGGTATTCTACTGCGTTTTATTCCAATGCCCCGAGCCCGATGGGCGGCGGTGCCGCAGGCGACTCACGCGGTAGCGCCAAGCTCTTTTCTCAGGCTGGCGACAAGATCATCCCGTTCTCGCGGCGGGAGGAATGCGGCCCGCGCCGCCGCCAGAATCCGAAGCCTGAGGGCGGCCTCAGAAAGTCCAAGATCCTCGCAAACCACCTGATACTCGTGGCTGAGGGTGATACGTGAGATGCTTGGATCATCGGTGTCGATTGTGACGTTGAGGCCGCGTTCCAGCATTCTGGGCAGCGGATGTGCGGCGAGTGAAGGTACCACGCCGGACTGAAAATTGCTCGTAACGCAGACCTCAAACGGAATGCCAAGTTCCTTTGCGAGCTCCGCGACTCTCGGGTCTTCAAGCACGCGCACGCCATGGCCAATCCGTTCCGCGCCGAGTTTGCGAATCGCTTCTTCAATATTGGAGGCGGGGCCCCATTCTCCAGCGTGGATCGTCCGGTGCAGACCAGACTGCCGAGCTTCACGGAAGATGCCATAGAAAGGCTCCGTCGGGAATTCGGCTTCGTTGCCCGCCAGATCCAGACCCACGATGCCAGCGTCCATGTGATCCGCCGCAAGTCGTGCGACCTGCTCGGCCAACTCAGGGCTCTCGTGTCGATTCACGGATGGGACCAGCCTGACGAGCATCCCGTTCCGCTCCGCTGCGCCGTGGGCGCTGGCTGTCACCCAATCGACGACATCACTCAATGGGAAGCCTTCCGCGCGACTGAGGGCGACCGGAGTGAAGCGCAGCTCCATATACTTGACATTGTCTCTAGCGGCGTCTTCGACCGCCTCCTGCGTGACGCGATCGATTACTTCGGGGGAGCGATAAAACAGGCGCAGCGTATCGAACTTCGCCAGGAAGTTTCGGAACGAGAAACCCTCGTCCGGCTGCATTTGCACCAGGCTGCCCAGGCCGAGGACATCATCTGGGACGGCAATGTGATGTTGACTGGCGATATCGAGCATCGTGTCCAGTCGCAGAGAACCCTCCAGGTGCCGATGTAGATCCACCTTGGGAAGCGCGCGGTATTTGCTCAGAATCGAGGTGGTCGGGGGTAGCATGGCAGATCGTCAGGATGGGCTGAGCTTTGCCCGCTGCCCTTCAAGGGAGGCGCAATGGATCGAGAAAGCGTATAGGGGCAGGCAAGAAGACCCTGCCCGCATGGATTTTCCGGGAACTACCTGAGCACGTTGGAAAGTGTGACGCGCGTCCGAACGCCCAATCGCCCTCACGGAAAGCAACCACGCGGTGAAATCGCGAATGCGGACAGGGCGGCCGTGATCCACGTTACGTCCTAGTGTCTCTTTCGCTTCTTCTTGCCCGCAGCGGGCTGTGATCCGGTGGAGGCCGCCGGGGCGCCAGCGGCTACCTCGGCAACATCTGTCGGCGTGATTTCGATCCGCCTGGGCTGGTAGGCAAACACACGTCCGATGACCGCGGCGCGCACATCGGAGAGCAGCTGCTGGAACAGTTGTGAGGCCTGCCCCTTGTACTGCACGAGAGGATCGCGCTGGGCATAGGCCTCCAGGCCAATTGAGACCCTGAGGGCCTCCACCTTGGTCAAGTAGTCGACCCAAAGCTCCGTGATAGAGGACAGAAGCAACTGTCTTTTGACTTCGTTCAGAATGTAAGAACCGATGGCCTGAATCAACTGCTCAACGTCAGCATCGCCCAGCGCCGTCAGCGGTTCATTCAGCCTCTCGACGCCGAACGCCTGCGCAGCCGGGCCAAAATCGGCCAGCCGCACAGCAGTCTGGCTCAAACGCGCATACTCCCCGTGGCCCCAAGCGGTCTGCAAGGCGGCCTCGGCTTGCTCCAGGTGCTGCATGGCAGAATCGGTCACATCCTCGGAGGTGCGGCCCGCCAACAAAGCCGCCCCAAGGTAGACGTAGTTGAATCGGTTGAAAACCTGGCGAACCTGCCGGTGCGTACGCTGGTCAAAGATGGTACGAGCCCCCTGCGAAAGGGACAGCAGCAACCGCAACCGGGATGAGTCCTCGTCACCGGACTCGCGCTGCAGCAGCACTTCGAGATCGCGCTCCACCTGGGCTGTCAACGACTCGCGCTGGCGCTGCATCAGATCCTGGGAAGCGCTAAGGATTTGGCGGGCGGCGCTGTCCCAGTCTGACGCCTCGATCTCCACACCAAAGGGCTGGCCGAGGCGATGCTCAACCGCGCCCGCGATCCGGCCGACATTCAACGCGATCATTTGCGCTTCTACATACTCTCCCAGCCACTTCTTGAAACGGTCGGGGTCGTCCGCGAGCTGCCGGTTTTGCTCGCCGGTCAATCGGAGCGGCAGGCGGATGAGAGCGCTCAACTCCTCAGCGGCCTTTTGCGGACGGAGAGGTTCCTCGCTATCGCGCTGCCCTTCGAAAAAAGCATCCAGCGAGTCTTTCCGCTCATCGATCTGCGCCTGTAGGCCCTCGTCCGTGCGGTCGATCAACGACTGAATGGCGCGCTCGGCATGCCCATGTTCGGTCTCGATGGCGCGGGCGACGATTTGCGGAATGGATTGCCGGATGTCGTCGGCTTGTCGAAGTTCGTTCAGGACCAGCGACAAGCCGAATGTGGGGAAAAGACGGCCCTGCGACTCAAATGGCGGCTGGACGCCTTCCAGCCAGGCGATCAGCTTCCAAGGGCCCTCTTCGTCCACCAACGCAGCCTCGACGCGAGATTCCACCTCGCCCTGCAGCATATCGGCGACATCCTCGGTCAGGTCCTGTTTGGTGAAGATGCGGTCG
>JBGPAT010000404.1:0-2959 GCA_041480885.1 Anaerolineae bacterium | reverse complement strand
CGATTTCCAGTCCGACCTTGTGTATGACGCCCAGAATATTGCGCTCCGCCACCGGCGAATCCGGGCCCATGATGAAATCCGGGCCGCCGAGCGCGTAGAAATGCGTGGCGTGATCCGTGACGTAGAACGCGCTGTAGAGGAGCTCACGCAGCATCTTCGCCGTGTGCGGTGGATCCACATGGTACACGGCGTCGGCCGCCTTGGCCGCGGCCATGTGGTGGGCCTCCGGGCACACACCGCAGATCCGGTTTGTCAGCAGCGGCATCTCTTCCACGGGGCGACCGACACAGAACCGCTCAAAACCGCGCAGTTCGGGGATCTGGAAGTAGGTATTGGCCACGTCGCCGCGCTCGTCCAGGAAGATCTCGATCTTGCCGTGACCTTCGAGCCGCGTGATGGGATCGATTGTGATGTGTTGCGGCATATCAGGCCTTCTCTTTCTTCCAGGCCGGAACGGCAGCTTTCAGCAAAGATCCAGCCAGATTGAATCGGTAGAACTGCCCTACGGGATCCACCAGACCGTCCAGGATGTGGTCGATCTCGTCTGGATCCTTGCTATCGATGACTGAGGCAAAGGACGAGATGAGCCTGGCGCCGTAATCGACGACGCCATCCGCGGGACCATAACAGCCGATGCACTGCGCTCCTGCAATAGGACAGCGCGCATTGCATCCGCTGCGAGTGGCGGGGCCATTGCATGGAATCCCTTGGTCCAGCAAGCACAGCGCGGGATCCGGAGCGATGGCCCAGATCCGTTCAAAGTATTTGATTGACTTGATGTTTCGGGTCCGAGGGCACTCATCGCACACGGTCGAATCCCCCGCCCCTATCACCGAGCCCTTGGGCGGCAGCTCTGCCTTGCCGTGGAGGACCTCTACCACCAGGTCGATCACAGCGGCGATCTGATGACTTTCCGGAGGACAGCCGGGCATGTAGTAGTCTACGTCCACAACCTGATCCAGTGTTTTCAGGATCGGCAGGATCTTCGGGATGTGGATCTCACCCTCGGGCACATCGTAGGACGTCATGGGGTAGATCTGGTGTGGATTGTCAGTCGTGACCGTGTTGAAGGCTGTGTAGACCAGCTCGCGCGAGTCGCTCAGGTTGGCCAGCCCGGGGATGCAGCCTTCATTGGCGCAGGAACCGAAGGCGACCAGGATCTTGGACTTCTGCCGGAGTAGCTTTGCGATGTGCTCGTTTTCGTCGTTGCGGATGCCCCCATTGAACAGCGTCAGGAGGATTGAGCCATCCTCCATGGCCTCGACGTCCTTGTATTTGGCGTCCATGGCCACCGGCCAGAAGACCACGTCGAAATTCGCATCCACGTCCAAGATCTTCTCGTGGATGTTGAGCACCGCGATTTCGCAGCCCCCGCAGGAAGCGGCCCAATACATGGCGAATTTGGGTTTTGCGGGCGCGTTCATGCGATCACCTCCTGGAGTTCGGGCGTACCCGGCGGTGTTGCCTCGGCGGCAGCTCTGGCTCCGTTGGCTTGGCCCCAGTGCAGCGGTCCAAGCGACCGGATCTCTTCGACGAACGAGGCGACCTCGCTGGCAAACTTGGAGCCCTCAGCTGCGGAAGCCCAGACCAATCTCAACCGCCCGGCCTCAAGTCCGAGTCCCTTCAGCGTCCGCTGCATCAATTGGAACCTGCGCATGGCTTTGTAGTTCTGTTCGATGTAGTGGCACTCGCCGGGATGACAGCCGGTTATCATGACACCGTCGGCTCCGCTGGCAAGGGCCTTGAAAACGAAAGTTGGATCAAGCCGTCCGGAACACATCAGGCGGATCAAGCGCACGTTGGGCGGGTACTTGATGCGAGCGGTACCCGCCAAGTCAGCCGCGCGGTAGGAACACCAGTTGCAGGTGAAGCCTATTATGGTGGGTTCAAAAGGCTCTGTCATGGTTAGTCTCCTAAGCAGCCACCGGCGCAGCGTCGATATTCATCAGCATCAGGCCCTCGATCTGGGCCATGATCTGCTCATTGCTGAACCCGCTTCCGACGATCGCACCCGCTGGGCAGGCGGCTACGCAGGTTCCGCACCCCTGGCATAGAGCAGGATTGATCTCGGTTACCATCCGGTCCTCGTGGAAGCTAATTGCGTTGAACGGGCACATTCCATTGCAGATGCGGCAGCCCGAGCATTTTTCTTCAATCACGCTGGCCCGCACGGGTTCCAGCGCCACCTCTTTCTGTTCGATCTTGCCGAGAACGCGCGCCGCGGCCGCAGCCCCCTGGGCAACGCTGGCAGGTATGTCCTTGGGACCCTGCGCGCAGCCGGCGATGAAGATGCCCTCGGTCATCGTGGCAATCGGGTCAAGCTTGGGGTGCTTCTCGATGAACCAGCCATTCGCAGAACAGGATAGGCCAAAGATCTTCGCGGTTGCTCTCGAGTCCGCACGGGGTTCAAGTCCTGCAGAGAGGATCACCATGTCCACCGGGATGCGGCGCTGTTTGCCCGCGAGTGTATCTTCCACCTGGATGATGAGTCTGCCCTTTTCCTCTGGGGTGCGAGGTACCTCGGACACCTCGGCGACCTTGCCGCGCACGAACAGCGTTCCTTCCTCGAGCACGCGCTGGTAGAACTCGTCATAGTCTTTGAAGGCCGCGCGAATGTCGATGTAGAAGTTGTAGACCGTGGCGCCGGTCCGTTCATGGACGATATGCGCGAACTTCAGACTCTGCATACAGCAGATGACCGAGCAGTAGTTGTTGAAATTGCGGTCGCGCGAGCCGACGCAGTGGATGATACCCACGGTCCGGGGCGCCGTCTTGCCGTCTCGGAGCACGATGTTGCCGGTGGTTGGCCCGGCTGCGTTAGAGAGTCGTTCGAATTCCAGCGACGTGAATACGTTTGGCAAGCGCCCATACCCATAGTTGGTGACGCGGCGCGCGTCGAACAGGTCATAGCCGGTGGCCAGCACGATGTTTCCCACGGGGAATGTCAGGATCTCATCCT
>JBGPAT010000403.1:0-2959 GCA_041480885.1 Anaerolineae bacterium | reverse complement strand
AGTCGAACAGGCGAAGGATTGGCTTCAGTCGCCCGTGCGCCGGGTGCGATATTGGCTGGAAGCCGTTCTGGAGGCCCCCATTGCGTTCTACGGTTTCGTGAACCACCTAATCCCCATCCTGCTGCTCATGCCGGGCAACCTCTTCCGCCGGCTCGCCAGAAAAGATCCCGGTCACGCCTGGCTTCTCCGCGTGCTGGTGGTCTTGGGCACGTATTTTCTCCTGGTCTCGATCTGCGCGCGCGAGTGGGGACGGGCTGTGGCTGGGTACTACACACTGACGCTGCCGCTGAGCGGATTGGTCCTTTGGCGCTTTAGCCACCTGGTTCGAAACCGAGTCCGCCTGCTGGTTCTCGCACGAACCCTTTCGCGCCGTGAAGAGCGGCTTCGCCGGCATCGCAAACGCTTCATCGAACACCTCAACGAGGTCCGCGACGAGTACGCCGAGGCGGTCACCGCGACGCGCAAAACATAACCAGGGCCTGGATCGGTGACGAGCGCAGGCCCGTCACCTCCTCTCGATGACCAGTCTTGCGCCCGTCAGGCCCAGGTGCCGATCCGTCGACCAGCAGACCGACATCTTGTGTTCGCGCATGATGGCGAGGCCATGCGCGTCAGGCCAACGTGGCAAGGGTGTCCCGTCCGTGAAAAACAACGGCCAAGATGGCCCTGCCACAGGGCTCGCCGGGACATCCTTAGCTACGCGTGCTGACTACAACGAGGACAGAAGAAGGTAGTTTGCGCCGCCGGCAGCTAACGCGATGATCAGAATTGCCCACCAGCGAGGAGTAATCAGTTTCCAGCCTTGCAGTCGCGATATGTCCTCGCCACGGGCAATTCTTTCTTCTTTGTAGCCTGGAAAGATAACAAGCCCCAGGCCGAGAACGATAATGGCGGGGAAGAGCATGCTCGCTTTGCGATAGAAGTACCCTGGGTATAGGGCAGTGAGCCAACTCCATCCGGTGAACCCAGCTCCCAGCAGGGCCATCACCAACCCGCCAACCTGTTGTTTCCAGCGAGGCACGATTCAACCCCCTCCGCGCATGTCCGCGCCACCCGCGAGACTTCACGCCCGAATCGACAGGTGAGGCCTTACTTGGGAAGCTCGTATTCGCCTTCGCAGTCCCAGGTCAAGCTGCCGTCCGCGGGGGCCGACGTGAGCTTGCAGGTCCCCTTCCCCTTGATACCTTTGACCTTGCCGGTGCCGCCCACGAGGGTCCACTTGGGTTCTCCACTCTGGGGCACGCCATCCTTGAGAGTCAGTGTGCCCTCATAGCGAAGGTAGATTTTGTCCCCGTTAGCCATGGTGTCCACTTCGTAGCCGCGGGCCCGGGAAGTGTTGCCGCTGATTTCAGCAAAGTCCGTGTCGATGCCTTCCTTGTCTTCGATTCCGGCGAATTCGAGGGGCTTGGTCCAAGTGCACTTCGCCTGACTGATCACGAAGGAATGGTTTGGTCTGTCTCCGACCTGGATCGAGTACTCTAGATCGGCTTTGGCGCATCGCTGGGCCCCCGAGATTTTGGTCTGCGCGCTAGCGACTGCGGCCAGCGCGAAAACGATGAGAAACGTAAAGATGATTTTGAGTCTCATAGATCCTCCTTGGAATACATGCTCGCCCGCGGACGTAGCACGGGCGTCCCGCTCCGTCGGCTGATGGGCCAAGATACCCGTGCTGCAGAGTGCGCCACGGCCAAGACGGCCCCGTGCCACGCGGCCCGTAGAGACGTTCCGATGGAACGTCTCCTGAGACGCCCCACCGGGGCGTCTCTACGTCTACGCGGCGGCCTCGCCTTCGACCCTGTCGAGCGAGGTCCGTGCTCCTCGAACGGCTAGTGCTTGGCAGCGCCGGGCGCCGGCAGGTCTGAGTTGTAGATATTGGCGGCCCCTTTCCATTTGCCATCCGCCTGCTTCTTCCACACCGTCACATACTTCCCGCGGTCGGTGACGGGCTTGCCCTTCGGACGGTTCATCGTAACCTCGTAGGTGCCCATGCTGTAAGCCAAATCCCCGCCACGCGAAGCTTCCACCTTGTTTGCCTGCCAGCTAAGGGCAAATCCGGGGTTTGCCATCATCTCGGATACCGACTTCCGGATAGACTCCTTCCCCGTCAGCATGGGCGCATTGGGTGGAAGCGCCAAGGCGTCGTCGCCAACGCAGGAGAGGTATCCCTCGACGTTATTTGGTGCAGCGGCCTTAGCGCAGGCTGCGTCAGCTTCGCGGACGGCACGCTCATCGGCGGCGCGCGTATCCGGAGGGCTCGGTGGTGGCGGTTGTTGACAGGCCAACGTGAGCCCGATAAGCACGAGTGAAGAAACCAGTATCCCTATCAGATAGAGTCGTCGCATTGCACACCTCCAGTTACGATTTCTCAATTCGCAAACGCCCACGGCGCACAAACCGTGCTGTGGGATCCACGCTTCCCGCGCTTACTTCGCTGCCGGCACGTAGCTGAGGTCGGGACGAGAGACCCATACCTCGCTTTTTACGCAATGCACGGTCTTGAAGAACGTCTTCCACAGCGCGTCGGCTTCGTCGCGGCCATAGGCCTTTTCCAGCACCGCGGCAAGAGTCTGTTCGGGCGGCTGGAAGTCAGCCCAGGTCTTGTGCGGGAACACGAGGCCGTAAGTGGGATGTTCCCCACCGTTGAACAATTCATAGACTTCCCAATACACGGGGTAGTTGCTTTTCTGGACAGCGTCGCGGACTTTGCGAAGAACCAGGAGATAATCCGACTCGCCACCCAGGTTGAGGTGTTCCTCCACATACTCCGCAAACGGAGCGTCGCCGGCCATGGGCTGACTCAATTCCGGGTGATGGATCCAAAAGCTGGCGCCGACCAAATCGGCATACTGGGCCACGTTGGCGCTGTAATCGGTGTTGTCAGCCTCATCGAACTTGGCCCGGGCATCGAAGTCCTTCCAGTGGTGGCCGCCCACAGCGATTTCGTATTGACCAACGCGGT
>JBGPAT010000402.1:0-2970 GCA_041480885.1 Anaerolineae bacterium | reverse complement strand
GATGTCCTCCAGGGTCACGCGGTCCAGAGCCGAGGCTGTATCGAGCAACTCCCCGGCAGGCAGCGAGAAAACAAGCTGGGAGAACAGGCGAGCGCGCGCCTCGTCTGGCGGCACTAGCCGGAGGAATTCGGGCATATCATTTCAGCCAAAAGGTAAGGGTCAAGAAGTATGTCATCAGGCAGAACACCGCCAACCCATTGGCCGTAAGTAGATTCCAGACGGGTTTTGCGCCAAGCGCGATATTGCGTAGCCAATAGATCTGGAGCAGTGCGAAGGGCACGGTGAGGAACGCGGGCCACAAGAGGCCAAAAGAGAAACCGAGAAACCGCGCCGCCAACAATAAGACATAGGCAGCCACGATTAGTCCATGGTGCAAAGGCACGGCTCTCTCCCAACTGACGCGGACGAGCAGCGTGCAATGACCGTACTTGATGTCCAAGGCGTACGACGCAAAGTCCAGTGCCAGCAGGCCGGCCAGGAGGAGCAGCGTCAACGGGATGATCGCGACGTTTAGCAGTGGATGATAGGCACCCACCTGCAGCAGAAAGCCGATGGAAGGCGCTAGATAGGCAATTTGAATTGCGAGCAACAGCTCGCCGAATCCCTTATCCAGGAGGCGCAGGGGCGGCACCGCGTACATCAATATGACGAACAGCGATAGGCCGAGGCACAACGCTGTTGGCAGGGTCAGGCGTCCATCCCTGTAGATCACGAACGCGAGGAACCCCTGTGCGGCGAGCGCCGCGATCGACAGCTGCAGGGCCGCCTCACGGATGGCTCGGCGCCGGGCCGGCGACTCAGCGCTGTCGGCGTTTTCGTTTGACGAGCGGAAAACCTCAGCCAGCAGATTCATGGTGAGGGCCGCGAGCGCAATCCCGATAAGACCCAGCCAAAAGATGGCTGGCACAATCGGATGACCAAGATACCGCGCGATCGCCACACCCAGCAAATATGTCAGCGCAGCCATAAATGGGTGCAGCGGGCGGCTGAGGCGGAGGACTGCCCTGAAGGTATACATGTTCCCCGGACTAGGCCTTCAGCGCTCTTCGAATATCGCGATAGTGGATCTGGTTATGGACGTAGATCATCTTGACCATTTCACGCAGCGTCGTGACTCCCAAGAAGGGATGCCGCCCCTCCCGGTCGAGGTCCACATCACTCAGGCCTGAAACAAGTGCAACCATTTCGCGGCGCGCAGCTTCGTACTGCTCAAGTAGTTGCAGCGGACTCAAGTCCCTGGTCTTCTCCTGCTGCCTGGCATTGTACCTGTCAATGCTGAAATCCTCAGTTGCACCGCGCCCTCCCTGCCGGATCTGCTCAAAAAGCTTGATGAAGGCGCGCTCAGCGGTCGCGAGATGCGCCAGGGCATTCCGCACGGTCCAAACGGTTCCCTCGCTGTAGAGTTCTACGGTCCATTGGCCGTCCTCAAGACTTGAGAAGAAATCCGCCAGCTTCTGGCCCTCCCGGCTGAGCTTGGTCGCCAGCAGGGCACCCTCAGTCATGCCAAGGCCTACGGTTGCAGATTCGCATAGTTGATGGACTTCTTCCCCGTGGTGAACCAGTAATAGCTCCTCATGGACGAGATATCACGCGCGATTTTTTCGCTATCAGGCAAGCCCGGCCGGACGTAGTAATAGTGGCTCTCATACGGGCTGTCCCCGAAGGCCGCCGCCAGGACATAGCCGTGCGACTCAGCGTAGTCCTTCAGTGTGATCGTCATGCGAAACCAATCCTGCGAGAGATTCTTGTCGTTCAGTCGCGGCGGCACCAAGGGCGAGAAGTAAGCATGGAAAACGATCAATTCCGGCTGGTACTGATCCAGATATTGTGGCGTGACTTCCCCATGATGAGCGATCCATTCGTCATTGAGCCCCCAAGTGTCCACTGCTGTCCAGTTGGAGTAAAGCGGGAGCAGGCCCGCCTCGCTGGTCGCCAGCACATAGTTCCTGTCCTGGTATTGGGCGAGCAGCTTCGCCACGTCGTATCGGCCGTCGGCCTCGTAGGCAATGCCGCAGGTTCGCTGTGCAGCGGTCAGTGTGCAGCTTTGCATCTCTGCATAGCGCAGTATTGCGAATATGAGCGCCAGCCCAACCACACTCCAGACGACGCGCTCCAGCAGCCGGCCGGTCCTCGGCTGCCGAAGACCGATTTCTATGGGCAGGCCGCGCACGAGGGGGTAGAAGCTCATTAGCACCAAGGGCCAGACTGCATACTGAAACCGGCCGCCGAAGTTGGTTTCATTCGATACCAATACGAACGAAGCCGCGAACAAGACCGGAGGAATCAGGAAGGCGATGGTCTGTCGGAGGGTCTTGCCTGACCGAAAGCCAAGCAGGAATGCCAGCATGAATGGCCCGCCAAAGCGAACGAAGTTGCCAAGTGACTCCCAGAATGAGTCCCAGTGCAGGAAGCCGCCCCCCTTTTTGTAAAACGGATTCGGCAGCGGAAACCCAAAGTAGTTCCAGTGCCATAGGAAATACGCGCCCCCTAGCAACAACATCACGCCGCAAAAGACCATAACGATTCGTGCCGAGCTGCGCCAGCCCTTCAGAACGACGACAGACACAAGCATAAGACAGGCCAGGATCGCACCTTCCGGCCGCACGAGTCCCGTCAGGAGTGCGGCAAGTGCAAAAAGCAGATCCTGCCAGAAACGCGGTTTCTCCCGCTGGGTCAGCAGCAAGGCAAGCGCCCACGTGATGGCCGCAAACATCGCGAAGAAAGGCGTTCCGAAGAACGCCGCCACATACCATAATCCTGTTCCTACCGCCAGGTATAGCGAGCTCACCAAGGAGATCGCAACGCTCGCTTTCCACATCCGGCGGCTCGTCCAATATACGAGCAGCACGGTCACCACGTGCGCCACGTAGCCAAGGATCCTGACAGATCGCCCGATCGCCACGCCCGCCTTGATCAGTCCCGCCACCGCTACCATAAACAGAAAGTCAGTCGCACCGTCCACCGGATGCT
>JBGPAT010000401.1:0-2971 GCA_041480885.1 Anaerolineae bacterium | reverse complement strand
GGGAAGTCATCGCACCAGTACCTCAAATGTCGCACACTCAATACCGGCAAGAATAGCAGGGTTGCTCAATTCGAGAGGCATTCTTAGGATAGTTCGGTAAAGGCGCTCTTGGCACCCAGCGATTATAAAGGTAAAGGAGACGGGCCGTGGATACGAAAGCCGCCGCCGGGTCTCACGGCGCCTTCAACCTCAGGACGTGGCCCCAGCCTCGCCCGGACACCTATAAGGTTGCATTAATCTTTACGTCGTATTATCGGCCGGACTGTCGGCATACCAACCAGAGTAGAAAGGGAGAGAATATGTTCAGCAAATTCGTCAAGAAGAATATGGACAAGACCCCGGATGAGGCTCTCAATGATGGCAGGAAGGCCATCAACAGCGGCATCTCGGGCGGACTCACCAAGGCCTTCATGGGCAAAGAGTTCGTGGACAAAATGAACAATGTCATGGACCAGGGCCAGGCTGCAATCGACATGCAGAAATCCGGGAACATGCTCGCCATGACCGGCATGGCGGCGACCGCCGACGTCGTGGCCATCGAGGACACCGGCGCGCTGATCAACATGAATCCCGTCGTCAAGCTGACCCTCAAGGTCACCCCTGCCATGGGCATGCCCGCCTTTGATACAACGGGCCAGACCACGGTCTCCAAGATCGCCATTCCCCGCAAAGGCGACAAAATCAACATCAAGTACAATCCGATGAACCCGTCAGAGTTCGTCGTGATCCCATAGGTTCTTGCGCGCAGGCTCGCCCCATCGATGCCACTTGATGGTGAGTCGGCTTCAAATCAATCGTTTGCACAGGCACAAGAGAGGGCGGTCGGCAGACTGCTCTCTCTTTTTTTCTCGGTTGGGTGATCCCTAGAACAGAGTGCGGTTAGCTTTTACCCACTCAAACAGCTTCTCGATCCCCTCGTGGAGTGAGATCCTGGGTTCCCAGCCCAAATCCCCTGTCGCCTTGCGGTAGTCTGCATAGAACACGCGCTGGTCACCCGGGCGCCAGTCGGCACGCACCACAAGGATTGATTCGCCGAGCAGCTTCTCCAGCATGGGGCCAAATTCCACCCATATTGCCAGCACGTTGCGTGGTCCCCCTCCTACATTGTAGACTTGCCCCTTGACCTGTTCGATCCGGTCAATCGCGGCATCATAGGCATGCAATAGATCATCGACATGCAGGACGTCTCGCACCTGCTTGCCGTCACCATAGATCGTAATCTGCCTGCCCCTCACGGCCGCGATGATCATCCACGCCAGCCAACCCTGGTCCTCGATGCCGAATTGGCGCGGTCCATAGATGCAGGATTGGCGGAACACGACGGACCGCACGCCGTAGATTCGGGCATAGTCCCGCACGTACTGATCTCCGGCCCCCTTGCTGCAACCATAGGGACTGTGGAAGTCGAGAGGCTGCGTCTCGGGACAGCCGAATTCCAAGTCCGCATAGCGCCAGCGCGTCGGCTCCTCCACGACCTTGACATCTTCCATTTCCCCATAAACCTTGTTGGTCGAGGCATAGATGAAGACGGGCTCACGCCCCGAGAGACGCGCCGCCTCCAGCGCGTTGAATGTACCCAGGGCATTAGATTCAAAGTCTCGCCGGGGATTCGTGACGGAGGTCGTGACTGCAACCTGACCCGCCAGATGCACAACGATGTCCGCCTGGCGTGCGGCCGCACCGAGGCGGCTGGCGTCGATCACGTCTCCTATGACCAGCTGAAAAGCCTGCTTTCCAAACGTGTCTTGCAGCCAGTTCAGGTTGACCTGCGCGCCGGCGCGACTCAGGTTGTCGTAGATAATCACATTTTCGCCACGCGACAACAAGCGGTGAGCGTAGTTTGAGCCAATGAAGCCGGCCCCGCCTGTTACCAGAAAATTACGCTTCATGGCCTCTCCGTATCAAGCTTCTTACGAGCGGTGAACACGAATCGCGACCATCCTCATCCAATGACTGCTCGCTAGATTTGAATAGGTATCGGCACTGCTCAACCAAGTCTAGCCCTACCAGGTCGGTCGTCCAGGGAACCAGTAGTACCCGAGAACGTTGTGCTCACTGCCAGCAGTACGCACGTCGCGGCGCAAACCAGTACACCGCCAGCATGCCAAAGACAAACCCGCCGACATGCGCCCACCAAGCCACACCGCTGCCACTGGCACCTCCCAGCGTCAGCCAGCCAGAGAACAGTTGCGAAACGAACCAGAACAGCAGGAAGAGCGCGGCCGGGATCTCGATGATCGTGAAGATGAACAATATCGGCACCAGGCTGGCGATGCGCGCCTTCGGAAACAGGATCAGGTACGCGCCCAGCACACCCGCGATGGCGCCGCTGGCACCGATCACCGGCACGCGGCTATCACCCAGCACGAATGACTGGAGCAGCGCGGCTGCCACGCCGCTCAGCAGATAGAAAATGAGGTATCGGCTGCCGCCCATGCGGTCTTCAACATTGTCGCCGAAGATATAGAGTACCCACATGTTGCTCAGGATGTGGAACCAGCCCCCGTGCAGGAACATGGCTGTGAAGATGGTCACCCAGGCGGTTGCCGGGTTCACCATTAGGTGCGCCGGCACCAGACCCCAGGCCCGCGTGAATCCGTCTAGCGCCGAAGACCCGAGGCTGATCTCATAAAGAAACACAATCGTATTGAGTCCGATCAAAAGCCAGTTGACCAGCGGAAAAGTCCGTGATCGCACTGTGTCATACAGCGGGATCATCGGTCTCGCCTTTCGACCTTAGATTCACAAGTTGCTGGTAAATGCCCGAGAGAGTCTGGCCCTCACGAGCGAGCCCATATCCTCCCAGTACGATGCTGGTCAGATAGTTGAGGAAGCGCGCGGTCAGTGCGACGGCCAGAGAAGTGGACTGGTCACCGGTCAGCAGAGTCAAGGCTCCGCCAAAGGCGCCTTCAAACGTTCCAACCGCTCCTGGCAACAACTGGATCGCTCCGCCAAACGCCGCTGCACCGAG
>JBGPAT010000400.1:0-2976 GCA_041480885.1 Anaerolineae bacterium | reverse complement strand
TGACTTACGTCAACCGCCCCTCGCTCCAGGTCCCTGGAGCGAGGTACTCTAATCCACCTCATCTGCATGGCAACACTCTACCCCAGAGTGTCACCCATCATTCTGAACGAGTGCAGATGCTCCAATACTGTGATAGCCGATGATAAAAGACAAGAGCTCTCTCAGCGCGCCCCCTTTTCGATGTTGTGTGCAACCAGCCGTGCTAACTGCGGCTGGTTCACGATTTCCTCGACCCGCTCCTTGAGCCGGGCCAACGCGGCGGAATGGAGTTGGCACACACGCGATTCGTGGACTCCGAGCTTCTTTGCGATTTTTCTCAAGGTGATGTCCCGCTCGTAGTGGAGCAGCACAATCTCGCGTTCGCGCTCGGGGATGCGTACCAGACATCGTTTCAGGATTGTCCTTTGCTCCTGCCGATAGCAGGAATCAAATTGATGTTCCGCATTGTCTGCGACCAGCGTTTCTTCACTGCCCGCTTCAGGATCCTTTGTTCCCACCGACTCTAACGGCCTTAACCAGTCCAGGCCCACCTGCTGAAGCTCCCAGACCAGGCGGAACCACTTCTCCAGGCTTACTCCCAGCGCCTCAGCCATCTCCTCATCGCTCGGGGGCCGCCGGAGTTTGGCTTCTAGGCCGTGATACACCGTCTCCGCCTCCTTGTCCCTTTTCCGCATGTGCCGCGACGCGGTGTCCAAACTGCGCACGCCGTCCATGATCGCGCCACGGATCCGGTATCGGGCGTAACTTTTGAGTTCCACATGCTTGCACATGTCGAACTTGCGCACGGCGTCAAGCAAGCCCAGCACACCACTACTGATGAGATCGTCGACCTCAACGTTCGGAGGCAATCGCCTGCGTACCCGCAACGCGATCCGGCGCACTAAAGGAAGGAAGTCCACCACCAATTGGTCGCGCTCGGGGTCTTTCCGTTCGGTGCCACCTTGGCGCCGAGGGCTGGGCCGAACGCTGCTCGTTGGAGCGGGGCGGCGCTCGCCAAGCGCTTCCTGAGGGCGCGAGCGGACAAATGCGGCCGTTTGGGGAAACGGCTTGCCCGGGACCACTACTTGTGTTGCCATACGACCCTCCCTTGGTGTGGGGACCGCTAGCCTCCATACGACGATCCCGGTAGGCCAGTTTAGAGCGGCCCTTGATGAATGTCAAGGACATAACGTGAACGTTACACTCGTCGTACACAATGTCCTGTGTCTATAGCACGTGATGTGTCCGCTGGGGTGGTTCTGGGGTGAAGCTCCGTGCCCACGAGAGTGATGAATCGATACTGGGAGGGCAGTGTTGTGCGGCCGATGAAAATGGAGACAATATTGATACGGGCGGCGGCAAAGTAGTCCTGCAAGCTGGCTCGTCACGCAGGCTAACGCACAGACAGTTACCTCTGCGTTGCCGCTTATTGCCGGAGTGAGACTTGACTTTGCTCCATGATGCCGATATGAACGGTGCCGCGAACCATGAGTGGGGCAGAGCAAAGAAGCTCAGAGCGGCTTCAGATCGCCATCCCGATTCGCGTCCTGGCCTTCGGCGGAACGAGCGGGAGCTTCACCGAAGACACCCACACCATCGAAGTGAATGCGGCGGGGGCTCGCATCGCACTGGTCCACCGCGTTTGCCCTGACGACACACTCCGCATTATCGACCTGGAGAATTTTCGTGAGGCTGATTTCCGCGTTGTAGGTCTCATTCGTCTGGCAGGCGACAAGATCTCCGAGTGGGGAGTCGAGTGCCTGGATCAGGGGCGCAACATCTGGGGCATCGAATTCGGTCCCCCACTCGCCCCGGAAGGCATTCAGGCTGGCGCCCTACTTTGCTGTCGAGGTTGCGGGCAGCGCGCTTTCACTCCCCTGAGCATCATGGAAGCTGAGGTACTCCAGGCCGCAGGCGCCCTGCAGCGCCTTTGCAGCCGCTGCGGTGAGTTCTCCTCCTGGGTGTGCTCCGAAACGGACTTTCCTGCGCAGGAGATACAACCTGCCGAGGGTGCGCCGTCTGCAACTCCTCCGGAAAAGTGGGATGGCCAGGCGGAACGGCGCGCTCACAAACGCCTGGCTTTCAAACTCTCGATTCGGATCAGGAATCACAAAGGCGAGTCCGAAGTGACAAAGACCGAGAACGTCTCCAAGGGCGGGTTTGCCGTATCCTTAACCATGAACTTGGATGTCGGAGAGATTGTGAACGTGGTCTACCCTTACCTTGAGGGTGGTTCCGATCTTGAGCAGAGAGCGGAAGTCAGGCGTCGCGCCCCGTCCGATCCAGGAAGGTGGCGATACGGCTGTCGTTACTTCAGCTAGTGCCGTTCCAACTTAATTAGGCTATGTATTACACCTATCTGCTCCAGAGCGCCAGGAATGGTCGATGGTACGCCGGCGGGTGGCTGGCGGTGGTGGGAGCCTCGCTCGTCGCTGGTTGTGCGTACGCCGCAGCGCTATATGTGTCCGGCGGCCGAGAAGAAGAGCGAGCGATCATCAGGCGACCTGCCGTGCTCGCGGCGAGCCTCGTCCGCTCGTTCTATCGTGGGGTGCGGGGCACCTCTCGCCGTGCCCGATGACATTTGAGGGCCGGACTGATTCGGCCGGAGTATTTCCCGCGAGCACAATTCGGAAATGCGGCCAAACTAACATACGAGTTGGCACAGTTCCCAGGGGCGGATTAAAGTCGTCGCATACAGGGGTTGCCTTGAAGGTTGTTGTTAACGCGGTTTCGGCGAAGCTGGGCGGGGGAGCCACCTACATCTCGAATCTGCTTCGGCATGTGTCCTTACTGGCCAGGGATTCTCAGTTCCTGGTTTTCTTGCCGCCCGAAACGATCGAGACGCTGCACGGCCTTCCTGACAACATACGCCTGATGCCCACTCGTGTGGGCTACGGCAGGTGGTGGAAGCGGATGTGGTGGGAGCAAGTCACGCTCCGGCGGGTCCTGCGAAATGAGAAGCCAGATATTCTGTTCTCTGCCGCAAACTTCGGCATG
>JBGPAT010000399.1:0-2977 GCA_041480885.1 Anaerolineae bacterium | reverse complement strand
CCTGAGCCAAATGACACGCCAGTACTACCGGTCCAAGGGATGTCTTGACGCCCGACTTATCATTGTCGGGCGGGGTTGCGGGCCAACGTGGCGACGTCCGGCGGCATGGCGAGGCACGCCGGAGCACCCACTTCGCAAAGAATCATATGAATCCACCCGCTGTCCCCGCGCCACCTTTCAATTCTGATAGTTCTTGTCGGCAATCATGTATAATGACTCACATGCCTTCGCCTGAAGAAATCGAAGCTCGACTTGAGCGAATTCTTCTCAAGGTAGAGAAGCCGGGTCGCTATGTGGGCGGCGAACTCAATATCGTCGTGAAGGACTGGGCACAAACCGCGACGAAAACCGCGCTGGTATTCCCAGACATCTACGATATCGGAGTCTCGAACGTAGGGTTGAAAGTACTGTATGACCAGATCAACCAGCGCAACGATGCCCTGGCCGAAAGGGCCTATGCACCCTGGACGGATATGGAAGCGCTCATGCGGGCGAATGGGATTCCGCTCTACTCGCTGGAATCAAAACACGCCCTCAACGAATTTGACCTGATCGGTTTTTCACTTCCTTACGAAACCCTCTACACTAATACGCTGAATGCACTGGACCTCTCAGGCATCCCCGTCCGATCCGCAGAGCGCGACGAACGCCACCCGATCGTGATCGCGGGCGGTCACGCGGCCACGAACCCGGAGCCGATGCACGCCTTTATTGACGCCTTTGTAATCGGTGAGGGCGAAGAAGTCCTTCACGAGATAATCAACGTGCTAGGAGCGCACAGGAAGCAGACTGCAGCGCCGGCGCCACTTAATCGGTTCGGTTCTGACTCGCCGAGGTCGCCGGAGGCGTCCGGCACCCGATACGACCTGCTACTCGCCCTGGCTAGGATACCGGGCGTCTACGTTCCAAGCTTGTACAGAGCGAGTTACCTCCCGGACGGCACTCTCTCCCGTGTCGAGACTTTGGTGGATGGAATTGCCAACCCGGTGGTGAAGCGGATCGTGGCAAAACTGCCTCCCCCGCCTACCAAATTCATCGTTCCCAACATCGAGATCGTGCACAACCGAGTCTCCGTGGAAATCATGAGGGGCTGCACCCGGGGCTGCCGATTCTGTCAGGCCGGCATGATCACGCGGCCCGTTCGCGAGCGGAGCCTGGAGGAGATCGTCCAAGCCGCCGAAGAGGCCGTGAATGCGACAGGCTTTGAAGAGTTGGCATTGCTGTCGTTATCTTCGTCGGATTTTGGGCATGTGGTGGAACTGGCAAAGAAGGTGAGCGAGAGATTCAAGGGCCGCAAGCTGACTGTCTCCCTGCCCTCATTGCGGATTGAATCGGTCTCAGTCGACCTGATGGACAAGCTGCGGGAGCACTATTCGGGGGGTTTCACGCTCGCGCCGGAAGCCGCCACCGAGCGCATGCGCCGCATCATCAACAAGTACATCCCGGACGATGAGATCATCACGACCACGCGCGAGATCTACCGGCGCGGCTGGACCACCATCAAACTGTATTTCATGATCGGTCATCCCTCCGAGACACTGGAGGACGTGCAGGCCATTGCGGATCTCTGCAAGCGGGTGATCGACGAGGGCCGGAAGGTGGCCGGCTGGAAAGTGAAGCTGCACGCAGGCGTGGGCACGTTTGTGCCCAAACCGCAGACGCCCTTCCAATGGGTATCCGTCGACACCCGGGAGAATATTCAGGCGAAGCAGGCCTTGCTGAAGCGCGAACTCCGCGACCGCAACATCAAGCTGAGCTGGACCGAGCCTGAGGACAGCCTGCTGGAGGCCTGGCTGTCCCGCGGCGATCGCCGGATGGCCGAGGTGATACACACGGCATGGAAGAACGGCGCCAAGTTCGATGCTTGGAATGACACTCGCAAGGCGAGCGTGTGGGCGGCGGCGTTTGGGGAGCACGGCCTGGACCCGGCATTCTATACCCATCGGCAACGCCGCACCGATGAAGTGTTTCCCTGGGATCACATCAGCGCCGCGCTGCGGAAGAATTTCCTCTTCCAGGATTTTCGCCAGTCCCTGGAGGGACAGATCCGTGTGGACTGCCGCCTGAATTGCTTTGCATGCGGCATCCTCCCCACCTTCTCGAATCTGCGGCGCGAGAACCCGGGCGAGGCATGGAAGTGCCCGGACGTGAGAAGCCCGGCCAGGGTCCATCAGGGGGTATCCACCCAGCATGGGCTCCCCGTGGTTGGCGATTAGAAGGGATATGGGAGACTGCGCTGCCAGTTTGCGCGCCGCCTCGCCCTCCTGTGCCAGATGCGAATACGAATAACGTTTTCGAAGACGGGGGCACTAATCTACGTTAGCAATCTCGATCTGTACACCATCTGGGAGCGCGCTGCGCGGCGCGCCGGCCTATCGCTCTCCTACTCGCAAGGATTCCATCCTCAGCCGAAGATACAGCTCGCGTCACCTCTACCGCTGGGTTTCTCCTCCCGTTGCGAGGTGGCAGACTTGAGGCTTGGCGAGGAGATGAATCCAAGCGAGTTCGCGGCGCTGGCGGCTCGCCTTCAAGCCGTCCTGCCAGCGGGCATCGGCATCGTCGGCATAGAGAACGTAGATCCTGCAGGACCAGCCTTGCCGTCTCAGGTGATTGCGGCCGGCTATGAGATCTGTCTGAAGGGAACCGTGGACTGCCTTGAACTCCATCGACGGATCGAGAACTTGCTGGCAAGGGCCGCATTACCTCGCCAACGCCGCGGCAAGTCCTATGACTTGCGGCCACTGATCGAAAGCCTGAGCCTGCCATCCGACCAGTCACAGGCGCCGCCTCGCATCCTGCTGCGACTCTCAGCCCGGGAGGGAGCCACAGGCCGCCCGGAGGAAGTCCTGGATGAGTTGGGGATCCGCTTTGAGGATGCGCGGGTGGAGAGGACGCGCTTGATTTTTCGGCAATAGCCAGTAGAATGCCCTGCGGGGCTTTCTCTTTTATCTTCCGCCAGGAGCAGAATGATGCCGTT
>JBGPAT010000398.1:0-2983 GCA_041480885.1 Anaerolineae bacterium | reverse complement strand
GGTCTTCTTTTTGGTTGCAGCCATATGGTCCTCATCTATTTTTCGGTTCATCAGGGTGGGTCTCATGCCTATCCTGCAGCTGGCTGATCATTCCACGAGGGTGAGCCAGGCGTGACGGTCAGGAAGGCGTCCAGTGAGGATGCCGAAGAATGCATCCTGCAGACTCTTCGTGATCGGCCCGCGGGCGCCATCCCCCACTTTCACCTTGTCCACCGAACGTACGGGTGTGATCTCGACCGCCGTGCCGGCCAAGAAAATCTCATCGGCAAGATAGAGCATCTCGCGCGGAAAGGTCTGTTCGCGGACGACGTGACCCAATTGCCGGGCAAGTGTGATGACGCAATCGCGGGTAATGCCCAAGAGGATCGAGGCACCGACTGGCGGAGTGTAGAGCTCGCCGCGATACACGACGAAGATATTCTCGCCGCTGCCCTCGCTGACCAGGCCGTTCACATCCAGGGCAATGCCCTCGGCGAAACCCAGATCGCCGGCTTCCATGGCGATGAACTGCGAGCCCACGTAGTTGCCTCCGGCCTTGGCCATGCTAGCGAGAGTATCGGGCGCCACGCGCCGCCAACTGCTCACCATGACATCGACGCCCTGTTCGATGGCCTCGGCTCCCAGGTAGGTCCCAAACTCGAAGGCAAAGATGACCAGTTCGGTCGGGGCGGTGCGGGCATCCAGCGCAATGGGTCCGACGCCTTTGTAAGCGAGCGGACGGATGTAGCAGGACTTGAGGCCATTGCGGCCAACGGTCTCAAGGATGGCAGAGGAAACCTGCTCAGGGCTGTAGGGCAGGTCCATGCGCATCACGCGGCAGGAGTCGAACAGCCGACGCACATGTGACGCCAGACACAGAATGGCGGGGCCACGCGGGATCTCGTAGGCACGCAAGCCTTCGAAGACGCTCGAGCCATAGTGCAGAGCGTGCGCGGTGACATGCACGGTGGCATCGTCCCACTTTACGAAGCCTCCGTTGTGCCAAATCCATTCCGTTTTAGGGATCGGCATTCGCTGCTCCTTGACTCCTGGACAACATACAAAAAATCCCTTCATCCACTCAGGGACGAAGGAATTCCTCCGCGGTACCACCCGGATTACGTTCAACAAATGAACGTCACTCTGCGCGCTGTAACGGGCTCTCCCGTGGATGACTACTTCATTTCACCATCCATGTCCCCTGCGCCTTCGGGCTGTGTGCCCTCCGCTCAGGGAAGCAGGCGAGTTCGGTCTTGCTGACGCTCCCGCTTGCGCCGTGAAGGGCTTCCACCTCGCTCTCCCTTCTCGCTGACGGGATGACCTAGTACTCCTGCCGTGACATTTCGATCTTGGAGAGCAGAGAATGGAGAGCAATCTTCAGTCCCGGCTCCGTTTGTCTGGACCCACGTGGATCGGTTCCGAACGACGCCCTTCCCCATATTCCGGGGAAGATAAGCGACCGCCACAAAACCCACGTAAGCAAAAGGTGAGCGCGGCTAGTGCCCAACAACCTCACCTTCGAAGTCAACTATAATGCGGTTCACTAGAATCTGCAAGAGAGTTGGGTTCTGCCTGTCCTTTCCTGTCTCATCCGGTGGGTGGAGTCCAATTCGCAAGAGCTCCTTGCCTGTATAATCCCCGCGCGCTGGGAAAGGCCGCGGAGAGAGGCGATGAGTAGATTCATCGTTGGGCGTACCACACGGCAGGGACTGCGGTCCCTTTTTTTGATGTAGCTGCCGTATTGATCATCCCTATCCGGGACATTTGAGGCACAAGTGACCATGGATTCCCCTCTAAGCCGTCGCGACTTTCTCAGACTCACGAGCTTGTTGCCATTGGGTTTGGCTTCAGCGCCGTTGATAAAGATGTACCATCCCTCGCAGCCGGCCGCAGGTGGCGAGAAGAACGTCCTGTTCATCGTCTTCGATGCCTTCTCCGCCTATCACATTTCCATGTATGGCTACGCGCGACAGACCACGCCCAACCTGAGGCGCCTTGCTGAACGGGCCATCGTCTACCACAACCACTATGCCGCCTCGGACTTCACGACGCCCGGCACGGCTTCGCTGCTCACGGGAGCTCTGCCCTGGGCGCACAGGGCCTTCCTGCTCGGAGGCATCGTCAGCCCGCAGTTTGCCCAAAAGACGGTTTTTCGGGCGTTCAGCCACCACTACCGGGTCGTTTACTCACACAATCCGTGGGTCTACACCCTGTGCGATCAGTTCACCCAGGACCTGGATCAATACGTCCCTCAAAACCGCTTGCTGCTTACCGGACACGGAATCTACGACTATCTGTTCGCGCGGGATACGAACACCGCGGACGTTGCGTGGCAGCGGGCGCTGGAAAAGACCAAGGGCCTCGCATCGTATTCGCTTTACTTATCGTTGATCCGCGCGGCGTACCTCAGCAATAGACTCGAGCCCTTGATGCCCGATTTCCCTCTGGGAGTCCCGGTGGTCGCGGGCAACGGTTACTTCCTGCTCGAGGACGCCGTCGATTGGCTGCGAAACGAGATCGACCGGTTCCCGCGACCCTACCTGGCGTATTTCCACATGATGCCACCTCATGATCCATACTGTCCGCCCAAGGATTTCTACAAGTATTTTGCCCGGGACGGCTGGCTACCCCCCGACAAGCCTGTGCACTTGCTGGCACCTGGGGACAGCAATGATGTGTTGCTGCGCCTTCGCCGGGAGTACGACGAGTTCATTCTGTACGTCGATCGGGAATTCGGACGACTCTTCGACCAGCTGGAATCTTCAGGCGCTTTGGACAACACATGGATCATCCTGACCTCAGACCACGGGGAGCTCTTCGAGCGAGGCTTCCTGGGGCACAAAGGGCCTCTGCTCTACGAGCCGGTGATCCGCACGCCCCTGCTGATTTTCGAACCCGGCCGCAAGGCTGGCCTCGAGGTTCACACACCGACCAGCGCCGTGGATCTGCTGCCGACCCTGCTGCACGTTACCGGGCAGGATCCGGTGGATTGGACCGAGGGTTT
>JBGPAT010000397.1:0-2989 GCA_041480885.1 Anaerolineae bacterium | reverse complement strand
TGACCTTCCCCAATGATCGAGATTAGCTGCAGCAGCCGTCGCGTATGATTGATGCCCCACGGCCCTCCATACTCCTCGGTCAAAACGGCGATCTCATTCCTGTCCAGGTTCATTGGCGCCTCCGCCCAAGTAGGGTTGGAATACACCACCAAGCGTATTCCGGCTCAAACAGGTCCGCCTGCTCCCCCTGCTACTAGTATAGGCATAAGGAACTTCCATTTCAATAGCTGGAGAGTACTTTCTCCAGCGCGGCGGCTCCTTTCTGCAACATCCGCTTCGTGCTGCGCCCGGATATGACCTCTGCGCGGCTGTTCCACGCTCATTGTATCTCGTTGAATTAATTTCTGCGCCTCGGGCGAGGAGGCTTTCGCGCACGGCGGTCTCTCAGGGGAGCCAGTCACCGCTACCCTCACAATCTGCAATCCAAAATCTGCAATCTACAATCTGCAATCCCCCACCCGCCTCTTCCATCGGTATAATCCACGCGCAAGGTCCCCACCGTGATCAAAACCGCTTTCGACACATTGGGATTATCGCTCAGGCGCCTGCTCTCCGCAGCTCCCATGCTCGTGAAGAGCATCCGCCTCGGCTCGCTGTTGTGCGTCCTGATTCCGCTCGCCCTGTTCTGGGTCATCGTGAGCGTCCGCATCCCCTACTCCCTGAGCCGGGTTCTTTCGACGTACTCAGGCGGGTTGTTCCTGCTGGTCCTGGTCTGCTATTACCTGGCGTTCCGGCTACGCGGCCCCTATGCCATCCTGGCCGGCCTCACGCTGACCATGCTGCTCTTTGCATTGTCGGTTTCCTTTGAGTGGACTTCAGGCTATACCGACACGGCCATGATCGGCGGCCTCCTGCCGTATAAGGACGCCAAGAACTACTACTGGGGTGCCGTCCAATTGCTGAATGGGCTGCCGCTGCAGAGCGGGGTCAATGCAATACGGCGGCCACTGTTCCCCGGACTGATGGCGGCTCTCCTGTTTGTCACCTCGGGGGATTTCAAGATCGCGGTTGCGCTCCTGACCCAGCTGACCGGCATTGCCTTCTATTCGTCCGCGCGCCTCGTCCGCTCCTCCTTCGGACCGTGGGCCGCCGGTCTCTACGCCGCGCTGATGGTTTTCTATATCCAGCCCAAGCTTGGCTACAACGTGAGCGAACTGCCGGGATTCATGCTCGGCTGCTGGGCCTTTTCCATCCTATGGATAAGCGCCGCCCGAATGAGCCGTCCGGGGCTCATGCTCGGGCTGCTGACTTTGATGACCGCCATCAGTGTCCGCGCTGGCGCGTTCCTGGTCTTCCCAGCACTGGCCGTGTGGGCCGGATGGGCCTATCGCGGCGAAAGCCGGTTCTCCGTCAGAGCCGCGCTGATCTTCGCTGCAGTCATTGGATTATTCTATTTCCTGGCGAATACCGTAGTCTCGACTTTGCTCGGTGCGAACGTGTCTGACCTGTTCGGAAACTTCGCCTATGCCATGTACGGGCAGGTCCATGGAGGCACCGGCTGGCACAGCGCCATCGAGCAGCTTCTGACCAACGACACAAACGTGGTTGCTGCCGCGGCCCTTCGCTTTTTTCTGGCGCACCCTATAAGTTTCTTCATCGCCGCCCTCAAATCCTACCGGCAATTCTTCCTGCCCGGAGCCTTTACGATCTTCGCCTTCGGACAGGGCGATGAGCCAGTCTGGCTCACTTATCCGCTGTGGGCGGGCACGATGGCCCTTCTGATCCTTGGACTGGTGAGATCCTTCCGCAATCTCCGTTTCAGCCTTCCCGCCCTGGTCTGGGCGTGTTTCGTGGGCATTGTGCTGTCGATCCCATTCCTGCCACCCGTTGATTCCGGCGCGCGCTTCCACGCCAGCACCATGCCGTTCTTCTTCTTATTGCCCGCTGCGGCCCTCGGTCGATCCGCTGACTGGCTTCAACCGGGCGCCGACACAAAAAGGTGGCTGCAAGGCGACCTGGCTCTCGCCTCCGGCAGCGCCCTGGTCTTCCTGATCCTGACCCTGATTGCGCCGGTGTTGATCTTTCGGCTCACTCCCCCACCTACGCCTGCCGCGCCGGTGTGCGCTCTCAAGCAGCAGGCCTTCGTGATCCGGGCTCTCCCGGAAGCCTACATCGATCTTGTCCCGGACGGCTCGAACCATTGTGGTCTGCTGCCAGATGTCTGTCTCGCAGACTTCAGCAGGAACGCCACCGATAAGACCAGCGATGATTTCATTCAGGCCGTGGTCGCGCTTGCAGAGTCATCCCGGGGAGGCATCCGGCTCATTCCCGCCATGAACTTGCTGGACGCGAAATTCCAGTATTTCGCAGCCCTGCCTGCTCAGAGTCGCCACGCTCCCGCGGGGCAGCTCTTCTCGGGCTGCGCCGATGAGATCGTCTTGAAGAACGCAAGCATATTTCGGATTGTGAGTCTGACGACAGTCACGGGCAGATAGGATTGGGGCCAGGATTGGGATCGGAGCCGCTTCATCTACTCGAGCAACTCTCTCTCCCGGCACGCCTGCCTACCACAGGCCCGGGATCAACCGATACCTGGTTTTCTGCATGTATTCCTGGTAACCCTTAAGTTCCCTGACCAAAACGCTCTCTTCATTCCGGATTCGCACGATGAGCAGGGGGATGATCATGACAGTCGGGATGAGCGCCCAATAGGATCCCAGCGCCAGCGGCGTGAACACGTACATCACCATCACGCCCAGGTACATGGGATGGCGCACCAGCGCATACGGCCCGCTGCTGATCACCCTCTGTCCCTCCGTCACCTCCACCACCCGCGACATGTAGCTGTTCTCCCGTGCCACCAGGAAGAACATGAAGTAGCCCGTAAACGTGAGCACAACGGCCGCCAGCACCACCGCCACCGGCATCTTCGACCACCCAAACCGATAATCGAGGCCCGGAAGGATGAAGCTCAGCGCGAACCACACGTAGGACAGGCTGATCACCCTGCGCTGTACCGCTTCCTTTTCCCTGAAGCGCATCCGGCGCT
>JBGPAT010000396.1:0-2996 GCA_041480885.1 Anaerolineae bacterium | reverse complement strand
TCTCGACCTTGATCTCGTAGCGGACGCCTCGAAAGCTGCGTACGGCTCTGAAGCCATCCCAGTTGGATGGGATGACCGGGGCGATTTCCAGACCGTCGAACGTTGGTCGGATGCCCAGAATCCACTGCGTGATGGCGACGTAGTTCCAGGCGGCCGTGCCGGTCAACCAGGAATTCTTGGCCTCGCCTTGCGTCGGCGCATCGCGACCTGCGATCATTTGAGCATACACGTACGGCTCACACTTGTGCACCTCGCTGAGCGCTTCTCGTGCGGAGGGGTTAATGCGCAGGTAGTAATCGTGTGCCTTGTCCCCGCGCCCGATCATGGCCTCGGCGATCATGATCCACGGATTCGTATGGCAGAATATGCTGGCGTTTTCTTTGTACCCAGGCGGATACGAAGAGATCTCACCCAGATGCAGATAGTACTTGCTAAAAGCAGGTTGCAGCAAGAGAATGCCATGCGTTGTTGCCAAGAGTTCTGATACAGAATCCAGAGCCTGGGCGGCGCGGCCATCCTTTATTCCCAGGCCTGCCATCACACAGAAACCCTGCGGTTCGATGAAGATCCGGCCTTCGTCATTCTCCTGCGACCCCAGGACCTGACCAGAGTCATCGTACGCCCGGCGGAACCACTGGCCATCCCATCCGCCAGCCCACACCGAGGATTCCATCTCATTGATTGCCTCTCCGTAACATCCCGACTCTCGTACCCTGCCGAGGCGGGCAGAAATCGACATCATCTCCCTGGCTGCCAGCACGAACAACCCGGCGATAAAGACGCTTTCTGCAACTCGACCCTCTTTATGCGTGGTTGTCTGAAAGGACTGCCCTGGTGTATCGGAATAGCAGTTCAAATTGAGACAGTCATTCCAATCCGCGCGGCCGATCAGCGGCAATCGGTGCGGGCCAAGCCGGTCGAGCGTGTATTGAAGAGAACGCTGCAAGTGCCCGTACAGGGCTTCTTCCGTGCCGGGCTGGTTGTCATACGGCACGGCCTCGTCCAAGATGGCCCAGTCGCCCGTCTCTTTCAGATAGGCCGCAACCGAGAGGACTAACCACAACGGGTCATCGTGGAAGTTGCTGCCGACATCATTGTTGCCGCGCTTGGTCAGCGGCTGGTATTGGTGATAGACACCGCCGTTCGCAAGTTGAGTGGCGGCCAAGTCCAAGATGCGCTCGCGCGCCCGCTCAGGCACGAGGTGCACAAAGCCCAGCAAGTCTTGGTTGGAATCGCGGAAGCCTATCCCGCGCCCGATCCCCGATTCGAAATAGGAAGCCGAACGCGAGAGGTTGAAGGTGATCATCACCTGGTATGCGTTCCAGATATTCACCATGCGGTTGGTATGCTCATCGGGCGTTGCCACTTGCAGCTTGTTTAGCAACCCGTCCCAATATTGGCGCAGCGCCTGAAGAGCGTCTTCCACAGCGACGGGTTGAAGGTAGCGTTGGATGAGCGGAACAACGGTGCGCTTGTTGATGACTTGCGACTCTCGGGGGTCGAACTTCTCTCCAGCCGGATTCTCGTGGTACCCGAGGAGGAAGATGATCCTCTTCCGCTCCCCGGCTGCCAAAGTCACTTTGACATGCAGTGCTCCGATGGGCTGCCAGCCATGCGCGATCGAATCGGACAAGTGGCCCGCTTCGACCGAAGCCGGGGAATCCCAGCCCCGGCAATTCCCGAGGAAAGCCTCCCGCTGGGTATCAAAACCGGCGATTGGCTCGGAACAAGCGAGGTAGGCGAAATGATTGCGTCGTTCCCGGTATTCGGTCTTGTGATAGATGACGCCATCCCGGACTTCGACTTCTCCAACAGAGTAGTTGCGCTGGAAGTTGGTGGCATCGTCGAGCGCGTCCCACAAGTTGAATTCCACCGCCGCGAAAACGGACAACTCCACGGGCACCCGTCGACGATTCACAAGAGACAGGTCCCATATCTCCAGGGTTTCCCCCAATGGGATGAAGTAGCGAGTGCAGGCCTCAATGCCCGCCTTCTGGGAAGTGATGAGGGTGTATCCCAGCCCGTGCCGGCACGAATACTCATCCAACGGGGCACGCACCGGCTGCCACGCTGGAGACCAGATCAAAGGTCCGGTCGGATGCGCAGCAGGCGTTTCGTCACGAAGGTACAAAAACCGTCCCCCGGTGTCCAGGGGCGCGTTGTTATAGCGAAAGCGAATCAATCGCCGCAAACGAGCATCTTTGAAGAATGAATATCCCCCACCGGTATTGGACACAAGCCCAAAATACGATTCCGTCCCCAGATAATTGATCCAGGGCAATGGCGTATCAGGCCGTTCGATCACATATTCGCGCCTCGCATCGTCAAAGTGACCATAACGCATAAGACCTCGATCAAGGCATGGACTATTCTTTCACTGCGCCCAGCGCAATGCCACTGACGATGTATCTCGAAAAGAATGCGTAGATGACGATGATTGGCACAATGGCGATGGCAAGCCCCAGATAAATCGCTCCATATTCGGTGCGATATACATCGCCGCGCAGCGTTTGCACTAACATTGGCAGAGTATATTTCTGTATGGATGAAATCAATATGAACGGGTTGAAGAAGTTGTTCCAGGACGCAACAAAAGCGAAGATGCCCATGGTGGCAGCTCCTGGAACTGCCAGGGGGATTATGATCCTGTGAAAGATGCCCAATTCGCTGGCGCCATCGATCCTGGCTGCATCGATCAGGTCCTGGATCAACATTGATTCGAAGTATTGCTTGCCAAAGAATACTCCGCCGGCATTGGCGATGAGCGGCAAGATGAGCGCGAGGTAATTGTCGGTAAGCCCAAGTTTGGACATGAACCGGTAGAAGCCAACGATGGACAGTTGCATGGGGATCATCACCAATACGATGACGAAGTTAGAGAAGATTCTTCTCCCCTTCAAGTTGTAGACAACCAGGCCATATGCAGTTAGCAGCGAGAAATACACCGTGACAACGGTCGAGGAAACGGCGAGAAACAGGCTGTTCGCAAAGCCTCT
>JBGPAT010000395.1:0-2999 GCA_041480885.1 Anaerolineae bacterium | reverse complement strand
AGTAGGTGCAATTCTCGACATCCATCACGGGAAAATTTGGCACGGCTTGGGGGAAGGGCGTGTAAACAGCCTTCCTCATACCCAGCCCGGCTTCGTAGACGTCGTCCACGACCTTCTTGGGGCACTTCTCCTGGCAGATTCCGCATCCGGTGCACAGATCTTGCTTGATCTTGCGGGCCTTCTTCCGGACTGTCACGGTGAAGTTGCCGACGTAACCTTCGACCTTCTCAACTTGACTCCACGTCAGCAGCGTGATGTGCGGATGAGTCCCGACCGAAACCATTTTCGGCGTCAGGATGCAGGCGGAGCAATCCAGGGTTGGGAAAGTCTTGTCAAATTGCGCCATGTGCCCGCCGATCGAGGGTTCACGCTCGACAACATAGACGCGGTGTCCCGCGTCGGCGATCTCAAGGGCGCTCTGGATGCCGGCGATCCCGCCGCCAACGACCAGCGTATCAGGATGGATTGGTACCATCATCGGTTCAAGCGGGACATTGTGCCGTACGCGCTCCACGCCGCCGGAGATCATGGCTTTGGCCTTGGCGGTAGCCGCGACCTTGTCGGTGTGCACCCACGAAACCTGCTCCCGGATCGAGACCATCTCGCACATGAACGGATTCAGCCCGGCGTTGGCGCAGGCCGTGCGAAAGGTCTTTTCGTGGAGGTGGGGCGAGCAGGCAGCCACCACAACCCTGTTCAGCCCGAGCTCCTTGATATCCTTTTCGATCAACTCCTGGCCCAGACTGGAGCACATAAACTTGTACTCGCGTGCAATCACCACCCCCCGGCGCTGGAGTTGTGCGGCCGCCCACTCGGCGACTTGGACCACGTCCACAACGCCCGCGATGTTCGTGCCGCAGTGGCAGACGTAGACCCCGATTCTTTCCTGCTCTGTGGATGTCATCGCGTCAACTCCTTGGTCAGATCCTGAAACCGGGGCTCTTTCTTCAAGGGCTTCGGCATCGGCAGCCCTTCAGGTTTGCGCGGGCGCTTTGGAGTGGCGGGTGGCGTTTCCGGCGGCGCCTTGACGCCTATGGTCTCAAGCAAATTGCGCGCGCTGACCAGTTCGAGGCCGAATCCCAGTTCCTTGGCCTCGATGCCGAATGCTAACCCCATCAGCTGCGTGAAGAACAGGGCAGGCATGTGATACTCCGTCCTAAAGTACTGGTTCATCTCGCCTTGATAACCATCAAGATTGAGCTGACACATCGGGCAGAGCGTGACCATCGCGTCAGCCTCGTAATCCGCGGCGCTCGCAATCAATCGCCGGAGAAGCTCGAACGCCGTTTCCGGTCCGATTTGGGGCATATGTCCGCCGCAGCACTCGGTTTTGAGCGGAAAGTCGATCACCTCCGCACCGAGCGCCTTGAGCAGGAGATCCAACTCGATGGGCTGATCGTGGTCGGAATAACGATGCTCATAGTCTGGCCGCGGTACCATGCAGCCCAGGTACGGTGCCAACCGCAGGCCAGTCAGTGGCTTCACCACGCACTTCTCAACGGCCTCCAAGCCAACGTCGTAGACGATCACATCCAGCAGGTGCCGGATCTGCAGAGAGCCTGGTTCATAGTGGAGCTGACCGGCTGCCAGTGCTTCGTTGACCATGCTGCCCAGTTTGGGTTGCTCGCCCATATAGTGGTCGGCCTTCGCCAGGTTGAGGTAGCATGCCGAACAGGGTGCCACGAGCGCGGTCCCTCCGTTTGCGGCCCGCGTGGCCAGTGCAAGGTTCCGAGCGATCAGAGCATAGGCGGGCGTCAGACTGATACCCAGATATTCGGTCGCCCCACAACAGTTCCAATCATCGATTTCTCTCAAGTCCATGCCGAGAGGTTTGCTGATGGCTTTCAACGAATCGTAGTAGGCCCGCGCGCTGGTGTCCATTGAACAGCCTGGATACAACAAGTAGTCTTTCATCGCGTGGCCTCCAGTTCTTTGGCGCGCTTGAGTATGGCCTTGAGTTGACGGAGGTCCTTGATGCGCCTTGGCCTGAGAGTCATGCGTTTCCTGGTGAGCATCCCCATTCCCATCGGCGCCATGCTCGGCAGTCGCAGCGGAAAGTGCTTCAGGTAGTGCTGCGTCGCCAGGCCCAGCTCGAAGCTCCGCCCGTATTCCTCGACCATGCCGACAAAGGTCTGAGAGAAATCACGTGCCGTGGAGTCCTGATATAGATGGGCTCTGATCGCCATGCTCTTCAACGTGTACATCACGTCGGCAATGTGGATCTCTTGCGGGCAGCGGACAACGCAGTGGTAGCACGAGACGCACATCCAGAAGGTGTTACTTCTGAGAACGTCCTCGCGCATGCCCGCGCGGAGCATGGCAAACAGCATGCGGGGAGTGTGATCCATCGCTGCCGCGGAGGGGCAGGATCCGCCGCAGGTGCCGCACTGGATACACATTTCCAGCCGCGACACGCCGGCCGTTCGGGAGGACACTTCAGCGAGCAAGCTCACGTCCTCCACGCGAGCAGGACCAGACACCAAGGGTGGCGCCAGGATTTCTGCATCGGCCATGCTGACCTCTTTTCGGAACTGTGGTCCACGCCGTCTCCCCGGGATTCGGGCGCGGAATAGGAGAATGTCAGTCCCATTATGTGATAGTTTTCACATTCACAGAAGAGCCAACAGTCCTCTAAGAAGGCGATAAAAGTCATATTTAGGCGTCCACAATCGCCATTGTCAGATGGCTTATAATTCGGCCAAAATCCAGTCCTGTTGCGGGAGAAATTGCATGAGAGTTGATTTAGCAATGTGGCGCAAGGCCCTAAACGTCATACCGGAGGTCTCGAAGGAAGAGTGGGACGGCCTTGACTTGGTATCGCGCTGGCTGATATCCACCCGGGCGGCCGTATTTATCATGACGTTCCTATCGGCTGCGCTGGCCGGCATCTTCGCCTTGCGCGACGGTAGGTTCCTTTTCTTCCCCTGGCTTGCGTTGACCTTTGGCCTAATCATGGCGCATGCCTCCAACAACATATTCAACGATTTCACCGACTACGT